>DASPKR010000418.1:0-9682 GCA_035627975.1 Pyrinomonadaceae bacterium
TCGTAATTGCCCGCGCTCATGTAGGCGTCGCCGAGGTTCAGGTGCGCCTCGGCGAAGTTCGGCGAGACGGCGAGGGCAAGCTTGTAAGACTTGACGGCCTCAGCCCAGTCGCCCGCGTCGGCGTGCCGCAACCCCTCCTCCATGTGGCTGCGCGCGCGCACGTCAACCTCCGTTTGCTGCGTCGTCTGACGCTTGCGCCCGCCGCCCGAGCGCTGAGCGCCGCGGGCCGAGGCGTCAAAGAGCAGGAGGAGGGCGGCCGCGACGCAGGCGGCTGCGAGTCTGTTCGCTTGGTACGTCATAGAGGCTGACCTTCGGGGCGGACAGGAGTAGCTCTGCGGAGCGCGGCGCAATTTATCACGGGAGGACGCCCGCGACAATATTTCGCGCAGGAGAAGGAGGGGGCTGCGTTGACGACGGCCGGCGCCGTCGTCAACGCAGCCCCCTCAGAAGGGCTCAAATTTTTTTCCGTCAGTAGCTCGTCTCGTCCACGTTCATCTTCTGAAGGACGAAGACGACGCGCATGGTCTGCGGGCGGCCGTCGAGCGAGGCGGGGACGAAGGCCGGGTTCTTTCGCAGGGCGTCCTGTAGCTCGTCGAGCGCGCGCCGGTTGCGCGGCCCCTCGACCACTGCGGCCAGAGAGGCGCTGCCGTTCCCGTAAACGTCGGCCACGACGACCATGTCGTCGTCGTCGGGCCGCCCGCCGGTGGAGGGCGACCACGCCATGCGGGCGAGCGCGCCGCGCGGGTTCAAGGTCGGCGACTCGACCGTGAAGGGCGCGCGCGCCGCCACGCTCAGCTCGGGCGAGAGCGGGCGCGTCACGTCGAAGCCGCCGCGGCCGTCGGCCCAGGTGGCGCTGTAGGGCATGCCTGATTCGAGCTGCTGTGCCTGCGCGAAGTTGCTAAGGACTTGGAGCTGCTGGCGCAGCGCGCCGAAGACTGCGACGAAAAGCAGCATCGAGTAGAAAGCGCCCACGGCGTAGGGCATAAGCCGCGGGCCGACCCAGCGCAGCACGCGCTCACTTACGGTGAGCGGCGGGCGCGAGCCGCGGGCGGCTCGCTCGATGACGACGGCCGTCCTGATCGAGGTGGCGAGGTCTGCCGGGGGCGCGGGGCGGGGCGTGAGCGCTAGCTCGCGCAGCAGCGAGCGCAGCCCGTCTAAATCCTGGCGGCAGGGAGGGCAGATTTCGAGGTGCTCGCCGAGCGCCTCGCCCGCCTCCCTCGACAGCACGCCGTCGAGGTGCGGCGAAAAAGCCTTCCGAGATTCCTCACACGTAATCATAAGAAGAGATGTCAGATGCTGGATGTCAGATGTCGAAAAAACTAGCATCTAGAATCTGACACCCGGCATCTGCTTTTCTCAGCCCGGATGGCTGGCCGACCCCGGCCGCTCCCTTTTGAAAGGAAACGACTGTCGTGCGCATGGCCTCGGGCGGCGCCCCGGCCGAGTTAGCCTTCGGCCGCCGACGGTAACAGAAGAACGGGTGTTGCTGGCCTCGTTTTCAAAAACCGTCGCCGGCCGCCGGCCTCTCGCCCGACGCGCCTCCTTCCGGCCGCCGCCTACCGCCGCTTCCTGACCCACCTGGCACCGGGGGTTTTAGTTAGAAGCCGGGGCGGGGCAGCCATCCGGGCTGAACGTAGCTGAAAGCTGACTGCTGACAGCTAACTTACAAAGAGCTTTCGAGCCTGCGGCGAAGCTCGGTGCGGCCGCGGGAGAGCCGCGATTTAACTGTGCCGACGCTGATCTCCAACGCCAGCGCCACCTCCTCGTAGCTGAGGCCCTCTATGTCGCGGAGCACTATGACTTCGCGGTAGGGCCGCGAGAGCGCTCGCAGCGCCGTCTGTAGCGCCCGCTCGCGCTCGCGCCTGAGCGCCTGCTCCTCGGGGTCAACCTCGTCGCGGCCCCGAAGCGTCGCGCCTAGGGGCGTCTCGGACGAGTGGGAGGCCGGCGCGTCCAGAGAGACAGTGCGGTCGCGCCGCCTGCGCTTCCACCAGCGCCAGCGGTTGCGGGCCTGGTTGAGCGCGATGCGGTAGAGCCACGTCCGCAAATCCGCGTCGCCGCGGAAGCCCGAGATGTTGCGGAAAGCCTGTAGGAACGTCTCCTGCGAGAGATCGCGGGCCTCCTCCGGGTCTTCGGTCAGGCGGTAGAGCAGCGCGTAAACGTCGCCGTGGCGCTCCTCGATCAGGCGGTTGAAGGCCGCCGCATCGCCGCGCTTTAGCCTTTCAAGGAACTGTTCTTCGGCGGAGCGGGCCTCTGCCGAGGCTGCCGCGCCGGCAGCCCCCTCCAGTTCCGCTTCCATGCGGAGGGCGATTGGCTCCCCGAAGCTCACGAACGTCCTCCGTCAACGGCCCGGGAGGGTCTGTCGGGCGGCCCGTCCACGCCCGACTCAAACCTTCGACACCGCGCCGCCGCAGTTTGTTCCAGGAATATTTTCATCGCCCGAGGATTTGATTCCGGGGGCCGCGCCCGCGTTCCCGTGGCGCCCCGCAGCCCCGGCTGGCGCGGAGCGTAGCACGCGCCCCGCGGTCGGTCAAACCCTTTACATTCGCCGGCTTGACAACGCCTCCGGCCCGTCGTTAGAGTGAAGCCTTTGCCTCAAACCCCGTAAATGAGAACGCACTTCACAGTGCGGTCTTGCACCAGGAAAAAGCAGTGGCACGAACGACAAAGAAACGCCAAAGGGAACTCAAGCACGACAAGTTCCGCGACACGACTCTGGGCGTGGCCGACCGCCTCGCGCACCGCTACGAGGGGCGCGGCCGAACGTTCCTCTACGCCATCGGCGCCGCCGTCGCGCTCGTCGCACTCATACTCGTCTTCAACTGGTGGAGCGCCCGCCGCGCGGACGCCGCCCGCCTCGCGCTCGGCAAGGCGATGGAGATAGCGCAGGCGCCCGTGACGACGGGGACGCCGATGCCGGGCGAGACCGGCCCGACCTTCCCGAGCGAGCGCGAGCGCGCCCAGAAGGCCGTCGAGGAGTTCGAGAAGGTTCGCAGGGACTACGGCTCGCCCTACAGCGACATCGCTCGCCACTTCGCCGCCGTCAACATGCTCACCGTCGAGCGCGACCGAGGGCTAAAAGAGCTCGAAGAGCTGAGCCGCTCGGGCGACTCCGACATCGCCGCCCGCTCGAAGTTCGCGCTCGCGCAGGCGCGCGAGGCCGACGCTCAGTATGACGCGGCGGCCGCGCTCTACCAGGAGCTTCTCAAGCAGAAGGACGGCCCCGTCTCCCCCAACACGCTTAACCTCCGGCTCGCCGCCGTCCATGAGAAGCAGGGCAAAAAGGACGAAGCCGTCAACCTCCTCTTCCAACTCGTCGAGTCGGCGCGCAAAGCGCAGGGCAAGGACGGCAAGCCGGCGCCCGAGTCGGCCGTCGTGCGCGCCGCGGCCGACAAGCTGCAGGAACTGAGCCCCGAGCGCTACGCGCAGCTCCCGGCACAGCCCGCCCCCGCGCGCGGCGGGCTCGGGTTCTGAGGTCGCGGGCGCGGCGCTCTCATTAAAATCCCCGCGTGGACAACC
This sequence comes from Pyrinomonadaceae bacterium, assembly GCA_035627975.1. Classification (GTDB taxonomy): domain Bacteria; phylum Acidobacteriota; class Blastocatellia; order Pyrinomonadales; family Pyrinomonadaceae; genus QHXN01. The sequence goes on from DASPKR010000418.1 coordinate 3,517, forward strand.
TGACGCACTCCCTCGTAGGGCTCGCGGCCGCGAAGGCCGGGCTTGAGCGCACGTCGCCGTGCGCCACGGCCGTCTGCGTAGTAGCGGCGAACCTGCCGGACTCAGACATCGTCGCGCTCGCCTGGGGGCGCGCGGCATACCTCGAGCACCACCGCGGCATCACGCACTCCCTCGTCGGCACGCTCGCGCTGGGGCTATTCCTGCCGGTCGTGGTCTTCGCGGCCGAGAGGGCTTGGGCGCGCGCGAGGGGCAGGGAGGCGCGAGCGCGCTTGAGAGGACTGCTGTTGAGCTCGCTCGCGCTGTCGGCCTCGCACCCGTTGCTCGACTGGACGAACAACTACGGCCTGCGCCCGTGGCTCCCCTGGGACAACAGTTGGATTTACGGCGACCTCGTCTTCATCCTCGACCCGTGGATTTGGCTGCTCGTCGGCGGGGCCGTGTTCCTCGCGGGGGCGACTTCACGGGCGCGCAAGATTGCGTGGGGCGCGCTCGCGCTGTTGGTGACAGTCGTGCTCCTCGTCGCGCCGCGGCGCTTCGGTATGGAAATCCCTTTCGGAGTCTATGCGGTCTGGTTCGCGGCGCTGGCCGTGCTTGTCGCGCTACACCTGTCACGGCTCCCCGCGCGTTGGGGCCGGCGCGTACCGGCGGCGGCGCTCGCGCTCCTCGTCCTTTACTGGTGCGCGCTCGCCGTCTTCCACGCGCGTGCGGCGGCGGCGGCCCAGGTCGCGGCCGCAAGCCTCGCGGCCGAGCGCGGAGCGGGGGGCGTCCTGCGGGTCGCGGCGATGCCGACCTTCGCGAGCCCGCTCTCGTGGCGCTGCGCCGCGGAGACGGAGCGCGCGACGCTGCGCTTCGACCTGAGCCTCGGCTCGGGCGTCGGGCCGGGAGCCGTGGGGAACGTGCTGAAGCTCGACAAGCCTTCGGGCGCCGATGAGACGGCCGTGCTGCGCGCCTCGCAGAACGAGCACGCGCGCGTGCTCCTGGACTTCGCCCGCTTCCCGGTCTCGACCGTCAGGCGCGACGACGCAGGCCGTCTGCTCGTGCAGTTCGTTGACCTTCGCTTCACGGAGCCGAGCCGGCAGGCGCCGCGCGGCGGCAGCTTCGCACTCGAGGTCCCCGTGGAGTAAGCCCGGGGTTAAAATGCCGGCCAGCGGCGCGGAACCTGAAACCTCGGAGGCGGAACCTTCGTTCAAGGGTCTTGAACTTTGGAGCCCCAACCATTATTTTGGACTCCGCCCGTCGAGCACTTGCCGCTCTCCCGCTTTCTAAGAAAGGAAACAGCAGCGCAAATGAAAAGAACGACCGCACGCAGACTGCCGCTCCTCTTCGTCGCATTTGTCGCGCTCCTCGCGCTCGCGCCCGCGGCGTCCGCACAAGCGAGGGGCGACGCACGGGCCGCGCTCACAACCTTCCCGGACGCGCAGGCCGTGCTCTACGTCAACCTCGACCGCCTCGTCAACGAGGCGCTGCCGCGCGTCATGCCGCCGGCCGAGTACCAGAAGATGCTGGCCGAGCCGCAGAAGGTGGGCCTCGACATCCGCGGCCTCAGGCACGCCGTCCTCGGCGTGCGCTTCGCCGAAGGCTCGCAGAGCCCCATACCCGAGTTCGTCCTGCTCCTGCACGGCGACTTCAACGCCGACACGCTCCTGATGGCCGGCCGCGTCGGCATAAGCGCCATGAAGCTGGAGAGCCGCGAAGAGACCTACGGCGGGAAGACCATAAGCCTCCTCAACGTCGAGAAGCTGATGAAGGGCGGCGGGGGCGAGCAGCAGCAGGCCGACGGCCAGCAGCAGCCCGAGGGCGGCGGCTCGAAGCCCAACCCGTTCCCGTTCCCCGAGCTCGCCGTGACGGCCTACGACTCGAACACCATCGTCGCGGGCGTCCCCGCCTACGTGCGCTCGACCGTTGACGCGATGGGCGGCGGGCAGGGCCGCCTGCGCCCGTCCATCCTCGACCTCGCCGCCAAAGACCCGCAGGCGCTCTGGAGCCTCGCGGCGGAGCTGCCGCCCGGCCTCCCGCAGATGTTGCAGAAGACGGGCATGCCCTCCAACGCCGAGGTCGAGCGCATCATCGGCTGGCTCAAGGGCGTAAGCTTATCGCAGGGGATGGACGCGCTTAACTTCACGATGCGGGCCGCCGTCATGACCGACAGCCCCGAGCACGCCAGCGCTATCAGCGGCCTGATTCAGATGGGCGCCACGGCAGCGACCGTGGCCCTCACACAGAACATGGGCAAGAACCCCGGCCCGGCCGCCCAACAGAACCGCATGGCCCTGAACGCGCTCAAGACCTTCACGAACCGCGTCGAGGGCGGCACAGTCCTGCTCGGCATCTCCGTGCCGCAGCGCGTGCTCGCCGAGGTCGTCAAAAAGGAGATGACGAAGAAGCCGGCGGCCGCCACGAAGGCGCCCAGACGCAGGCGCGGCACGCGGAGACGTTGAGACGGCGTTAATTTCAAATTGCGAATTCAGAGTCGGAGGGGCAGCCCCCCGACTCTGACTTTGTTATGGGGACAGAGTTGGGGAACGAAGATAAGCGCGCGCGTGAGATTATAAGGCTCCTGAAGAGGGAGTACCCTGATGCGCGTTGCAGCCTGAACTACGAGACGCCGCTTGAGCTGCTCGTCGCCACTATCCTCTCGGCGCAGTGCACGGACGAGCGCGTCAACATCGTCACCGCAGACCTCTTCCGCAAGTACCGGACCTGCGAGGACTACGCCTCGGCGCCTCCCGAGGAGCTTGAGCGCGACATACACTCCACCGGCTTCTACCGCAACAAGGCGAAGGCGATTCAGGCCACCTGCCGCGCGCTCTCCGAGCGCCACGGCGGGAGCGTCCCGCGCACGTTGGGCGAGTTGCTACAGCTCCACGGCGTCGCGCGCAAGACCGCGAACGTCGTGCTCGGCAACGCATACGGCGCGCCCTCCGGCGTCGTGGTTGACACCCACGTCTCGCGCTTGGCCGCCCGCCTCGGCCTGTCTGCGGAGAAGATGCCCGAGAAGATAGAGCAGGACTTGAACGCCGTCGTGCCGAAGAAGGACTGGGTCGGGTTCCCGCACCTGCTCATCGCGCACGGCCGGAAAATCTGCAAGGCGCGCAAGCCCCTCTGCGGCGAGTGCGTGCTCGCGGCCCTCTGCCCCTCGGCCTTCCGCGTCGCCTAAGCACGGCTAACCCGCACGGCCCTCTCCCTCGAACCAGTCCTTCGTCATGTCGCACCACAGTGCCAGCCCGCGCCAGGCGCCGAAGCGCGAGTAGTATCGTGCGATTTTTTTGTCATCGCAGGCGCGCCCGCGGTTGCGAACCCGCGCGAACTTGCCGCGCACCCACGAGTCGAGCGCGAGCACGTCGTAGCGCCCTACGAGCTTCAGGAGGTTCTCGGCCGCGTAGTCGCCCACGCCTTTCACGCGCTTCATCTCGCGCTTCAATTCTGCGGTCGGCAGCTCGCTCTCAAGCCACCCCTCCGGGTCAATCTCGCCCGACGCGACGCGCACGGCCATCTCCCTCAAATACTCCGAGCGGTAGCCGGCGCGCACCGTCTCCCTGTAGAACCCGACGGGCTCGGCGGCCATCGCCTCGGGCGTGGGGAAGGCCCGGCGCCCGCCCGCCGCGGGCCGGCCCAAATTTTGGACGAGCGCCGTCACCATCTTCGTCGTCAGAGACCAGGAGCAGTTCGTCGTGCAGACGCTCTTGACGAGGTCTTCGAAGACGGTCGGCGAGCGCAGGAGCCGGCCCGCGCCGTCGCGCGCTATCCAGCCGAAGTCCGGGTCTGAGGCGATTGCCGAGTAAAACTCATCGAGCCCTTCGTCCAGGCGCAGCATGTGGCGCACGTCGCGCCCGACGCGCTCGCGCTCGCGGGCGTTCAGGGCGCGCGAGGCGCGGACGTTGAGCGCGCCGTCGTCGCCAGTGATCGTGACCGTCACGGGCGGGCGCGCGCCCACGTCGAGCACGCGCAGGAGCGTCTCCCTGTTCACCCACTCGAAGGGCAGAAGCTCGCTCCACCCGTGGCTGGAAATAGTCCGAACGAGGTCGAAGCCCCGGGGCGTTTCGATTTTGAGGTTCATGTTGAAAGGCACGCCGTCCGAAAGTCTCGGCGCCGCTCGCTTTGTTGACGCGGGCGGCAGATGCGTTATCATTCGGCCGCGAGGTTTAGTTCCTAACTGCCGGCCCGGAGGGCCAACTTGAACGAGAAGCGACAGCTCACAGTGCTCTGCCTCGCCAGCTACGAGAAGGGGCAGGAGTTTATACGAGAGTGCAAGCGGCTGGGTTGCCGGACGCTGCTCGTCACGAAGCACAAGCTGGAGGGCGCCGACTGGCCGCGCGAGGCCATTGACGAGACCTTCTACATGCCCGACGAGTTCTCGCTCGAAGACTTGACGAAGGCCGTAAGCTACCTCGCCCGCTCGCGCGAGATTGACCGCGTCGTAGCGCTCGACGACTTCGACGTGGAGACGGCCGCCTCGCTGCGCGAGCACCTGCGCGTCCCCGGCATGGGCGACACAACCGCCCGCCACTTCCGCGACAAGCTCGCCATGCGCGTCAAGGCGCGCGACCACGGCATACTCGTCCCCGAGTTCGTCCACACGCTCAACCACGCGGCAATTCACGAGTACGTCAACCGCGTCCCTGCGCCGTGGGTGTTGAAGCCGCGCTCGGAGGCTTCGGCCGTCGGCATAAAGAAGGTCGGCTCGGCCGACGAGCTGTGGCCGCTCCTCGAAGAGCTCGGCGACAGGCAGTCGTACTACCTGCTCGAACAGTTCATACCCGGCGACATCTTCCATGTTGACTCCATAGTGTCAGAGCGCGAGGTTGTCTTCACGGCTTTGAGCAAGTACGGCCTGCCGCCGATGGAGGTCGCGCACGGCGGCGGCGTCTTCCTCACCCGCACGATCTCGCGCCACTCGGCGGACGCGCAGGCGCTCGACGCCCTCAACCGCGAGCTTCTGCACACCTTAAACCTCGTGCGCGGCGTCACGCACACCGAGTTCATAAAGGGCCACCACGACGGCCGCTTCTACTTTCTTGAGACTGCCGCGCGCGTCGGCGGCGCCAACATCGCGGAGGTGATTGAAGCGGCGACGGGCGTCAACCTCTGGCGCGAGTGGGCGAAGATTGAGATGGCGGGCGAGCAGGGGGGCTACGAGCCGCCGCCGCGGCGCGACGACTACGCGGGCATCGTCATCTCGCTCGCGCGGCAGGAGTGGCCTGACACCTCCGAGTTCGACGACCCCGAAATCGTCTTCCGCCTGCGCAAGCGCCACCACGTCGGCCTCCTAGTCGCCTCGCACGACCCTGGGCGCGTTGACTGGCTGCTCCAGTCCTACTCGCGCCGCCTCCTCCGTGACTTCAGCGCCACGCTCCCCGCGCCCGACAAGCCGACGAGCTGAGAGCCAAACCCCCATGGCACGCGACCTGACGCGAGAGTTCCTGCTGTTCCTGCAAGTCGAGAAGGGGCTTGCGGCCGCCTCCGTCGAGGCATACCGTCACGTGCTCGCCGGGCTGAAGGCGTGGGCGGCGGAGCGCGGCCGCGAGCCGCAGGCGTTAGACAAGGCGGAGCTTACGCAATACGTCATGTCGCTCTCTCGCGCGGGGCAGTCCCCGCGCACGGTCGCGCGGGCTCTCAGCGCGATACGCGGCTTCTATCGCTTCCTTCTCGTTGACGGCCACATCGCCAAAGACCCCTCGGCCGAGCTCGCGTCGCCGCAGTTCGGGCAGAAGCTCCCGCGCTTCCTCACGCAGGAGGAGGTGCAGCGCCTGATCGAAGCGCCCGACACCTCCGACCCGGAAGGCGTGCGCGACCGAGCCATAATCGAGCTGCTCTACGCGACGGGGCTGCGCGTCTCCGAGTTGGTCTCGCTATCGGCGGGGAGCGTGAGGACGGACGCAGGCGTCCTACACTGCACGGGGAAGGGCAGCAAGCAGCGGCGTGTCCCCGTCGGCCGGTCGGCCGTCGAGTGGCTTCTAAAGTATGAGCGGGCGCGCCGCATTCTGCTTCAGGGCAGGGAATCGCAGCGCCTCTTCGTGGGCCGGGACGGCGCGCCGCTCACGCGGCAGTTCGTCTGGGCGATGCTGAAGAAGTGTGCCGAGCGCGCGGGCGTGAGCGGCGTCTCGCCGCACGTCCTGCGCCACAGCTTCGCCACGCACCTGCTTGAGCACGGCGCCGACACGCGCTC
>DASPKR010000419.1:0-2425 GCA_035627975.1 Pyrinomonadaceae bacterium
CCTGCGGGCTCGCTCGCGCGCTTCTTCCGCGAGGGCGAGGCCGAAGAGCGCGAGGCGCGGCTCGCATCCCCCGCCCTCGCGCGCTGGAAGGGAGAAGAGCGCCGCACGCTTGTCTGCCCTCGCTGCGGCGCCGAGGAAGAGTTGCCGGCTTAGCTGCCGCCACTTCTCCTCCCGGAGTAGAGCCCTGTGAAGACGTGCTCGGCACGGCCGTCGGCGCCTAGCACGAACGTCGCGCCCGCTTCGAGCACGTCGCCGTAGGAGAGCCGAAGCTCGCCCGTCTTCGTCAAGGCCGTCTCCGACCCTGCCTCCTTCAAGTAGAGCCTGCAGTCTCGCGCGAGCACCTCCCACGAAAGCTTTGTGACGAAGGACACGCGCCGCGGGACGTGCGGGAAGCGGCGGGGCCGCCGTCATCCCCTTAGAAGCCGGCGGAGCTCGGCCACGCGCGACTCGGGCGCGCCGTAGAGGGCGCGGTAGTCCTCGAAGCTGCGGCGTATGGTTTCGAGCGCGGCGTCGCGGCCGTAAACGTCCGCTATCTCGACGCGGCGCGGGCTCTCCTGCGGGAGCTGCTTGTAGGTGAGGAAGTAGTGCTGAAGTCGCTCGACCAGCCCGCGCGGCGCCTCCGTGATGTCGCGTATGTGGCCGTAAGAGACATCCTTTTCGAGGACGGCCACGATCTTGTCGTCGGCCTCGTCGCCGTCAATCATGCGAAGGCCGCCGATGGGGCGCGCGCGCACAAGGAAGCTCGCGTGCGCCGCGGGCCGCTCGGTGAGGACGCATATGTCCATCGGGTCGCCGTCGCCGCGGATTTTTTCGCCGCCCGCGCGCGACAGCTCGGCTACGCGCTCGCCGCAGAAGGTCTGCGGTATGAACCCGTAGAGCGTAGGGGGGAACGAAGAGAAGCGCTGCGGGCGGTCAACCGTCAGGTGGCCCGAGGGCTTGTCGAGCTCGTACTTGACGGCGTCGGTCGGCACGATCTCTATGTAGGCCGTGACGACCTCCGGCGCCTGCCCGCCCGGCGAGACGCCGTGCCACGGGTGCGCCTGGAACATGCGCGACAGCAGATCGTGCAGAGCCTTTTCGTCTTCGGCCATCCGTTATCCCCGCCGATTCGTTGTGTTAAAATCCGGCCGCCACGCATTATGAGCGCCTCCGGCCGCGGCTGTCCACGCGCCGCCCGCTTTCAGAATCTTTATGTCGGCCGCCACACAGACGACAACGCAGGAGCTAGCGCCCGCAGCGCGGGCGAAGGCTGCGGCCTTAAGCGTGCGCTGGATAATCGGCGCGCGCGAAGACCTCGTGTGGTTCATAGGCTCCGTGCTGACGAGCTACGCGCTGCTCGCGCTCTACGTGGGCGGTCTCCTGCCGCTCGTGCCGATGGTCGTCGGGTGGGCGGTGCTCGTGGACGCGCCTCACGTATTCGCCACATTCTCGCGCACCTACTTCGACCGCGAGGAGCGGCGCGCGCGCCGGCGCCTGCTCTGGCTCTCCCTGCTCTTCTTCGCCGTCGGGCCTTTGGCCGTGCTCGCCGGCTTCGGCCTCGTCTTCTTCTTCCTCGCGGCGCTGTGGGCCTACTACCACCTCGTCAAGCAGCACTACGGCTTCATGGTGCTCTACAAGAAGAAGAACGCCGACATGGAGCGAGCCGACAACGCGCTCGACCGCGCCTTCCTGCTTTTGGCCTTCTCCTACCCCTTCGTCGCCTTCGTCGCGCGCGACGCGGAGGCGATGGAGCGCGTCCCGCCGATTTTGCGCGGCTGGGTCGGCGCGCTCGAAACGGTGCTACTCGTCGCCACTGTCGCGGCCGCGGCTTTATGGCTCGGGCGGCAGGCTCAGCGCTGGCTCGGGCGTCGGCCGTTGAACCTGCCGAAGTACCTTCTGCTCGCCGCGGCCGTGCCGATGCACTGGGCCGTGCTCCTGACGCCGATGCCGCACAAGCCCATCGCCATCGTCGCGATGCTTACGGTCTATCACAACTTCCAGTACCACCGCCTCGTCTGGTTTCACAACCGCAAGTACACGCGCGACGAGACGTGCCGCGAGCGCTTCGGCGCGGCCGAGTTCATAAGCAGGCGGCTCGTGCACTACGTCGCGCTCGGCGTGCTCTTCGGCGTCTGGTATCAGGTGCCGCGCCAGTACGTGAACCACGCCGCCGACCCAGAGGCTTTCATGACGCAGATGGCGTCCGGCCTTCTCTGGGGCTACGCCTTCGTCCACTACTACCTCGACTCGAAAATCTGGCGCGTGCGCCGCGACCCTTCCGTCGGCAAGGCCCTGAGCCTGTAGCCGCGCGCGGACGAAGAGGGGCCGCGGAGAGTCTGTCTGACTCCCTGCGGCCCCGTCATTTTTTGGTGATGAAGGAAGCGCCTACTTCCTGTTCTCTTTGTTCGTGTCGGCCACGGACTTGAGCGCCTGGAACGTCGGCGGC
>DASPKR010000420.1:0-3155 GCA_035627975.1 Pyrinomonadaceae bacterium
CTTCCCGCACGTCCCGCGGCGCGTCCCCTTCGTCACAAAGCTTTCGTGGGGGGTGCTCGCGCGAGACGGCAGGCTCTACTTGAAGGAGGCGGGGTCGGAGACGGCTTGACGAAGACGGGTGAGCTTCGGCTCTCCTACGGCGACGCGCTCGAAGCGGGCGCGACGTTCGTGCCAGGCGCCGACGGCCGCGCCGAGCACGTCTTCACGGGGCTCTACTCCGGGAGGAGAAGCGGCGGCAGCTAAGCCGGCAACTCGTCCTCGGCGCCGCAGCGAGGGCAGACGAGCGTGCGGCGCTCTTCGCCCTTCCAGCGCGCGAGGGCGGGGGACGCGAGCCGCGCCTCGCGCTCTTCGGCCTCGCCCTCGCGGAAGAAGCGCGCGAGCGAGCCCGCAGGCGCGTCGGGCGCCTCAGCGCTGACGCCGTGGCAGCGCCTGCACGCCCACCCGTAGCCGTCGTTGACGAAGTGCTCGGTCTCGCGCATGGAAAAATCGTCGTCGTCCGCCGTTTTCTCCCCGACGCTTTTTTAGCGGCGCACCGGGCGGCGGGCCTCTTCGGGCAACAGCCGGACGGGTATGACCTGCCGGCGGCCGTCGCGATAGACCTCGACCTGAACTACGTCGTTGAACTGATGTTTGTCGAGCACGCGGTAGAGGTCGTTCTGGTCGGCTATCTTCTCGCCGTCAATCGCCGTGATGATGTCGCCTATGACGAGGTCGCCCGAGTCAGTCTCCGATAGCCCACGAAGGCCCGCCGCGGCGGCCGAGCCGCCCGGCTCAAGTTGGAGTATCAAGAGCCCCTGCTCGACCGGCAGCCGTATGCCGCGCAGGTCGGAGACGGCGCGCGGATAGACGCCGAGCTTGGGCCGGACGACGCGCCCCTCGCGTATGAGTTGCGGCACGATGCGCTTGGCGATGTTGACGGGGACGGCGAAGCCTACGCCCACGGAGCCCACGCCCGAGGGCGAGAGTATCTGCGAGTTGATGCCTATCATGCGCCCCTGCGAGTCGAGGAGCGGCCCGCCGGAGTTGCCGGGGTTGATGGAGGCATCGGTCTGAATCGCCCCCTCTATGACGCGGCCGTTGCGCGCCTCGATAGGCCGCTGGAGGCCGGAGATGACGCCCGTCGTGAGCGTGCGGTCGAGGCCGAACGGGTTGCCGATTGCCAGAACCTTCTGCCCGACTACGAGCCGGTCGGAGTCGCCTAGCGGCACCACCTTGAGCGTCTCGCGCGGGGCGTTGTCAACCTTAATCACCGCGAGGTCAGTGTCGGGGTCGCGGCCGATTATGCGCGCGGGGTACGCCTTCTCGCCGCCGAAGCTGACGGTGACGGTGTCGGCCTGCTCGATGACGTGGAAGTTCGTGAGTATGTGGCCCTGCTCGTCTATGACGGAGCCGGAGCCGGAGCCTCGGCCGCCGGCGTCGAAGAATCCGCGCGGCCGCGTCGTCGTGCTGATGGAGACGACGCCCGGCGAGATAGAGCGGAAGACCTCGATGTTGTTCTGCTCGTCGGTCGCAGTCGAGGGGTCTGCAACGCCGGCTGCGCCGGCCTCCACACCGTTCTCGTTGAAGGCGGCAGTCGGCTGCTGTATGTGGCCGCCCCAGCGGCTGAAGCAGGCGACCGTCACGGCCGAGAAGAGTGCGGACAGGAGCGCTATGCTAAGTATCTGGCGCGCGGATAGTCTGTACATGGCTTTGCTCTCTTTGTGCTGCATGACTGCCGTTGGATTAAGATGCCGGCCGCGCGCGGCGGCGTTGCGCATTCTACTACGAAGCGGCGCGGGTCGGGGTTCGTCGGGCGGCCGGGCAGACCTCGGCGCACGGAATCACTTCCGAGGTGATTCCGCCCGCGCCCGCGGAAAGTTCCAAGCGGCGGCGTTCTTAAGTTATCAGGGCGAGCAGGCTCGATACGGCCGCGACGAAGGAGTCGGGCGGGTGTATGCCGAAGGCCGTAAGGCCCGTGGCCGTGTGGACGAGCATGAGCGTCAGGTACAGGCCGAGCGCGAAGTGTAGGCCGCGGCGTGCGAGCGTGACGTAAGAGAAGCGGTAGAGCGTGTAGGCGACCAGGCCGCCGACGGCGAGCTTCGTGAGGAGGAAGGGGGCGTTGCCGGCGTCGAGCAGGTAGGCCATCAGCCCGTTGCCTTCCGTGGCGAGCCCCGCGCGCACCCAGACGATAGTTAGCTGCGCGTCCAGCCAGTTTAGGGCGAAAAGCAGCAGGCTCTTCGAGAAGGCGCTCATCGAGGTTTCGGCTCCCTTCGTGGCTAACTCGGTTTAACCTTCCACCCCTGAAACGACCGAACCCCCAGTCCGCGGACTGGGGGTTCGTGTCGCACCGACGGGGGAAGCAGCTAACCAGCTTAACGTCTGTCAGAAAGTGCTAATGGCCCTCGGGTTTCAGTAAACTTCCCCGCTCAGTTCAAGGCGAGGCCCTTCTCGCGTATGAGGGCATAGACGGACTGGAGGTCGGCCGGCGCCGCCGCCGTCAAATTCTCGGCGCCCGCCTCCGTGACGAGCACGGAATCTTCCAGGCGCATGTGAATCTTCCGGGCGCGGAACTCCAAGAGCGGCTCGACGTTGAAGACGACCCCGGCGCGCAGAGTCACCTCGGGGCCGTGGCCGCCCACGTCGTGGACGGAGAGCCCGACGGGGTGGCCGACGTAGCGGCCCAGCTCAAGGAACTGCTGGCGGAAGCCGTGGCGAGTGTAAACTTCCTCGGCAGCGTCCTGCATCTGCTTGATCGTCACGCCCGGCTTCATCATCGAGATTATGCGGTCGCGGGCTTCGAGCACGCAGAGGTACATTTTCTCCTGCTCGGGCGTGAACTTGCCGGAGACGGGCCACGTGCGCGTGATGTCGGAGGTGTAGTAGTCGAAGTCGGCGCCGTAGTCCATGAGGACGAAATCGCCGGCCTGCATCTGCCGGTCGTTGCTCTGGTAGTGCCACGTCACCGTATTCGGCCCCGACGCGACGATGGGCGTGAAGGCGTCGCCGCGCGCGCCCATCTTCGTCTGCACGAAGCGCGCGGCCGCCTCCAACTCGTACTCGAACATGCCGGGGCGGGTGCCGCGGATGCCGGCCTTCATCCCCTCGGCGCCGATCTGGCCGCTGCGGCGCAGCCGCTCGATCTCGTACGGCGTCTTGACCCACCGCAGGCGGTCGAG
>DASPKR010000421.1:0-3936 GCA_035627975.1 Pyrinomonadaceae bacterium
ATCGTCTGGAAGCCGGCCTGACGCCGCGGCTCGACGTGGCCGGGCAGCACGAACCTGTAGATGAGGAAGGTCAGCCCGCCCGCCGCCAGAAGCACGGCGAGCGCGATGAGCACGGCCGCGCGCACGGGCCGCCCCGCGCCCTCGGCGCTTGAGAGTCCCGGCGGCGTTGTGACGTGCGGCGAAGGGGCGGCAGGCACCGTCACCTGTGTTGACGAAAGGGCCGCCGCCTGAGCCGTCTCCGCCTCCGGGCCGTGGCCGTCGGCCGGCTGCGTGACGTGTATGGCGCCCGAACCGTTCCGGCCCGCCGGGGCCGGCACGACCGCAGGCTCTAAGGGCGCTGCCGCCGCCTTCTCCAAACTCGCCCGCCCGCCGCCGTCGGCCGCGACGGCTAGCGCGGGCGCCGTCTCCTGCTCGGGCTCGGCCTCCGGCGAGACCTCCTCACGCCTTTCGCGAACCTTCGCGGCGAAGCGGTAGCCGCGCCGCGGCACCGTCTCGACGTACTGCGTCTGCTCGCCGCTCTCGCCGCCGCCCTCGGCGCGCGCTAGGGCCTTCCGCAGCGTGAAGACGTTCTGGGCGAGGGTCGCCTCCTCGACGAAAGTATCCGGCCAGATTTCTTTCAATAATTCGTCCTTCGGCACCACCCGGCCGCCGCTTCGGACGAGCGCGAGCAGCGTGTCGAACTCCTTCGGCGTGAGGCGGACGGGCTCGCCGCCGCGGTAAAGGAGGCGCTCTCCGGCGTCCAGCATGAAGGGGCCGAACTCGTAGAAGTGTTTGAGACTGCTAGACATCGCCGCTTTTAAAAGCCCTTTGATAACTCTTTGAAAACTATTTCAGCGCGCTTTGGGCGGTTTTTGAAAATCCCCGGCCCGGCCCCGCACGTTCGAGCACACAGCAAGGCGGGACGACGCTCTTTATACGAACCGCAGACGCCCCCGCGTTCGGACAAGTTCCGGGGAAGCGCCGAAGCGGAGGGAAACGAAACAAGCCGCGCGCCAGGGCGCGCCACAGGGGAGACTAAAGGGAGGAGATATGAAAAAGCAAATTACCAGGACGTTTGCCATCGTCGCCGCGCTCATCGCGCTGGCCGGCTCCACCGTCACCTACGCGCAGGCGACGCGCCGCGTCGTCGTTGACATCCCGTTCGAGTTCACGGCCGGGGCCGAGCGCATGCCGGCCGGGCGTTACACCGTCTCCAAGATGGTGCGCGACTCGGAGAGCGCGCTCGTCTTAAGGAGCGAGGACGGGAGCGCTTCGGTCGTGGTGCTGACGAACGCGGCCGAGGCGGGCCGCGGCCGCGCCGCGCTCACCTTCCGACTCTACGCGGGCGACCAGTATTTTCTGTCGCGCGTGTGGATTCCGGGGACGGCCGCCGTGCGCTCGCTCCCGCAGTCGGCCCGCGAGAAGAGGCTGCGGCGCGAGCTGCGCGCCAAGTCCGAGGGCCGGCCCTCGGACGGCGCCGACGGCGCGAAGACGATCACGGTGACCGGCGAGCTGAATTAAGTCGCGTAACGGTGTGCCGCGCCTTCTGAGTGGGCCTCGGGGCGCGTGCAAAGGGGCGGCGGCCGGGCCAAGGGGGGCCGGGCCGCCGCCCCTGCGTTACCACTTCACTTCGAGGTGAAGTAGCCCTGGATGGCGATGTAGTATTCGCTCCCCTTCGGGGCGAGCCCCTTGTAATTGGGGGGCGCGAAGGTGGACTCCCCGTCGCCGCCGAGGGTCGCGCCGGGCGGAAGCTGTAAGGTTAAGCCGTGAGACGGCGCACGAGCCGCACCAGCTCGTCCGGGTCAACGGGCTTGGCGACGTGGACGGCGAAGCCGGCTTCGAGGGCGCGGCGGCGGTCTTCGTCCATCGCATGGCCGGTGAGCGCTATCGCGGGGACGCGCTCGAGGCCGGGCAGGCAGCGGAGCTCGGCGAGCATCTGGTAGCCGTCCTCGCCCGGCATGCTTATGTCGGAGATGATTACGCCGGGGTGCGTCTCGCGGGCGCGCTCGACGGCCTCGGCGGCCGACGCCGCGCAGACCACGTCGTAGCCCTTGCGCGTGAAGAGCATCTGCAAAAGCTCCAGCGTCTCGTCCGAGTCGTCAACGACGAGCACGGGCGGGCGGGCGCGCCCCCCCTCTTCCTCCTCGGCCTCCGCCTCGGCCTTCGCCTCCGTCAGAGCGCACGGTATCGCCAGCGTGAAGCGCGAGCCGCGCCCGAGCCCCTCGGACTCTGCGCGCACCCAGCCGCCGTGCAGCTCCGTGAGCGCCCGCACAATAGCGAGCCCCAGCCCGAGCCCGCCGTACTGCCGCGTCGTCGAGCCGTCGGCCTGCCGGAATCGGTCGAACACGTGCGGCAAAAACTCGGGCGCAATCCACACGCCCGTGTCCTCGACGACCAGGCGCGCCTCGCCGCCCTCGCGCCACACGCGCAGGCTCACGCGCCCGCCGTCGGGCGTGAACTTCACCGCGTTCGACAGGAGATTCGAGACAATCTGTTGCAGCCGCACGGCGGTGCCGCGCACCGGCAGCGGGCAGTCGCGCGCCTCGGCCGAGACCTCGACTCGGCGCCGCGCCGCCTCGGCGCGGGCAGTCTCGACCGCCGACTCGACCACGGCGCACACGTCAACCAGCTCCCAGTCTATGCGGAGCTTGCCCGATACTATGCGCGAGATGTCGAGGAGGTCGTCAACGAGGCGTGCCTGAAGGCGGGCGTTGCGCTCGATGGCGTCGAGCCCCTGCGAGACTAGCGCGGCGTCGGCGTTGCGCCCGCCCGAGCGCAGGAGGTTTACCCACCCGAGGACGGGCGTGAGCGGCGTGCGGAGCTCGTGCGAGAGCGTGGCGAGGAAAACGTCCTTGGCGCGGTTGGCCTCGCGCAGCTCTTCGTTGACGCGGCGGAGTTCGGCCGTGCGCTCCTCGACGCGCCTCTCCAATTCGCGGTTGAGTTGCTCGAGCCCGGCGCGCGCCTCGCGCTCGGCGAGCATCAGCCGCCTGTGCTCGAGGCCGCGCCGGACGGTGTGCTTCAGCTCCTCGATCATGCACGGCTTTGTGAGGTAGTCGTAGGCGCCGTGGCGAAGGGCGCCGATGGCAGTCTCCAGCGCGGCGAAGCCCGTCAGCACGATGGTGATTGTCAGCGGCGAGGTGCGCTTCACCTCTTCGAGGACGGACATGCCGTCGCCGTCCTCCATGTGCAGGTCTGTGAGGACGAGGTCGTAGCCGCCTTCGGAGAGCCTTCGCACCGCCTCGCGCCCGCTCGAAGCCACGTCCACCCCGTAGCCTTCGAGGCGCAGCACCTCGCTCACCGTCAGCGTGATGCTCTCCTCGTCGTCAACGACGAGGAGCCGCTCGGCCGGCCGCTCCGGGGGAGTGTCTGAAGTCACTTCGGGCATAGGAGCAGGGGATAGGGACTAGGGACTAGAGGCTAGCTAAAAACGAGTCTTCTACTACCCCTTAGTCTCTAGCCCCTAGCCTCTTTCACTAATTCTAAGGCGAGCCGCAGCCCGTCCGCCAGCTTGCGGCGCGTCGTTATCTCTTCGAGCCGGGCGCCGAGCTTTACGAGGTCGGCGGCGACGTGGGCGCTCACGCCCGTTATCACCGTGTGCGCCCCGAGCAGGCGCACTGAGCGGACGGTGTTGATGAGGTGCGCGGCCGTGAACGTGTCAACGACGCGGCAGCCCGTTATGTCAACGAGCACGACCTGCGCGCACTCGGAGCGCACGGCCGCCAGAAGCGCCGCCGACATCTGCGCGGCCCGCTGGTCGTCGAGCGTGCCGACGAGGGGGACGAGGAGCACGCCGTCCCAAATCTCTACGACGGGGCTGGAAAGCTCCGTTATGCGGGCGCGCTGGTCGCGGTCTTCTACCGCGCGCCGCACCGTCCGCTTGAGGTCTTCGACGACGCAGGGCTTCACGAGGTAGTCGTATGCGCCCTGGCGCAGCGCGTCTATGGATGACTCGATGGA
>DASPKR010000422.1:0-2439 GCA_035627975.1 Pyrinomonadaceae bacterium
AGTGCGGCGGAGGCGAGCGAGCAGGCGAGCAGCGCCGCGAGGCGGAGGGCTTTTCTGTTTGTCTTCATGTTTGTCGGCGAAACTTCGCGCCGAAGGGGGCGCGGCCGCTCCGGGCAAGGTTAAAAGCGCGCCCGAGTTTAACACCCGCCCCCGCCCCGCGTCACCCGCGCCGCCGAAAATCTGGCTACGCCTAACAAAAGCATGCACCCGGCGCGCTTAGAACGGCAGAGGGACGGCGCAGCGTCGCGCGGCTCTTTGACAAACCCTGCGCCGTGCATGTAAGTTTCAACAGAAGCAGTCATTGCGAAAACTTTCAAGCAGAGGAGACTCTCGATAAGAGTTTATGGCAAAGTCCGGTCACAAGGGCATAAGCAGAATAGATAGCCCCGCGAAGAAGACGCACGGCTGGTACGTGCGGGTCAGGCTAAACAAGCAGGCTAAAGCTAAGTTCATCCCCGACAGGCTGCACGGCGGCCCCGAGGGCTCGCTCAAGGCGGCCGTGGAGTGGCGCGACGAGTTCGAGCGGCAGCTAGGCCGCCCGCGCACGGATCACGCCGTCGTGGGCAGCAACCCGCGCAACCAGGGCGGGGTTGCGGGCGTGCGGCGTGCGGTTAAGAAGTACAAAGGCAAGGACGGCACTATCTACGAGAACGCGGTTTACGAAGTCACCTGGAACGCCGGGCGCGAGCGCAAAGGCAGGACTTCCGTCTCGATAAAGAAGTACGGCGAGCTGAGGGCGTTCCGCATGGCCTGCGCGATACGGCGCGAGAAGGAGCGCATCATGTACGGCAAGCCCGTCGAGGGAAAGTGGGCATCGGCCCTGAGCAAGGTCTGCGCGGCCTGAAGGGCTCGGGCGGGCGGCCGAGCCCCGGGGTGGCCTTGATGAGAGTCTTACTGCGCTGCCTGTCGGCGTTGGCGCTCTGCTCGCCGGTCTTCGCTGCCGGCGGCGGGGCGCCCGCGCGGCAGTCTCGGGGCCGGGCCGCCGCCTCGGAGTCGAAGCTCACAGGCGTCTATCGCATAGACATCGCGCGCAGCGACAAGCTCTACTCGGTCGTCGCCGGCGCTTCGAGCACCGTCCCCTTCGGCGAGCAGCAGCGCTTCTTCATAGACCTTGCGGTGCGGCTGACGCCGCCCGACCTTCTGGCGATTGAGAGGCGCGGCCGCCTAATCACGGTCGGCTCCTCCCGCGCGCCGCGCGTCACCTTTGAGGCCGACGGCGTCGCGCGCACCGAGCGCGCGGGCGACGGCCACGCGGTGCGCCGCCGCGCC
Organism: Pyrinomonadaceae bacterium; assembly: GCA_035627975.1. GTDB lineage: Bacteria > Acidobacteriota > Blastocatellia > Pyrinomonadales > Pyrinomonadaceae > QHXN01. The sequence goes on from DASPKR010000422.1 coordinate 1,270, forward strand.
TCGCTCGAAGGCGACAAGCTCATCTTCACCGCGGCGGGCAGGGCCGAGGACGACTTCACCGTCATCTTCGCGCCCGTGGACGGCGGCCGCGCCCTTCGCGTCACGCGCCGCCTCTCGGCCGAGCAATTGAGCGAGCCCGTCGTCATACAGACCTTCTACACGAAAATCTCACACGAGGCGCGGTGGGACTTGTACGGCGAGCCTCCGCCCGCAGAGCCCGGCCCCGTAGCGGAAGCAACAGGCGCGGCGGCCGGTGCCTCGCCGCGGACGGCCGCGCGCGGCGAGGAGGCGGGCGAGCTGCGCTCCACGCTCGAAGAGTGGGTGGCGGCGACGAACGCGCGCGACATAGACGCGCAGATGAACTTCTACTCGCCGACGCTCACGGCCTTCTACCTCGCGCGCAACGTCTCGCGCTCGTTCGTGCGCGCCGAGAAGGTGCGAGCGTTCTCCGGCACCGAGCGCGTTGACGTGCGCGCCGAGGCGCCCGAAATCCTCTTCCGCGAAGGCGGCTCCACGGCCGTCATGCGCTTCCGCAAGAAGTACGACATCGCGGGCCGCGGCCGCGCCCGCCGCGGCGAGGTCGTCCAGGAGCTTCGCTGGCGCCGCACCCCCCGCGGCTGGAAAATCTTCAGCGAGCGCGACGTGCGAGTCATCAGATGAGTAGGCAGTAGGCTCGGCATTTGAAGTTGACACTTAAACGAATGCCCTCACGCGGCGATAGTTTTTCTACTGACTACTGCCTACTGCCTCCTTCTTTCATATGTCCGAGAGTCTGCGGCTGATGGTCGTTGCGGGCGAGGAGTCTGGCGACGCTCACGCGGCGGCGCTGGTGCGCGCTCTGCGCGAGCGAGCCCCCGGCGCTCAGTTCGACTTCTTCGGCTCGACGGGCGCGGCGATGCGCGCCGAGGGCGTCGAGTCGGTCGTGCGCGAGGACGACCTGGCGATAACGGGGCTCGTTGAAATAGGCCGCGCGCTGCCACGGTTCATGTCGGCTTACCGGGCGCTCAAGCGCGCCGCGGTCGAGCGCCGCCCCGACGCAGTAATTCTCGTTGACTGGCCCGACTTCAACCTGCCGCTCGCTCGCGCCCTGCGCCGCCGGGGCCTGCGCGTCATCTACTACATAAGCCCGCAGCTCTGGGCCTGGCGCTCGTACCGCGCGCGGCAGGTTCG
>DASPKR010000423.1:0-3391 GCA_035627975.1 Pyrinomonadaceae bacterium
CGACTACGACAACGACGGCCTCGTTGACGTTTTCGTAACGGCGCTCTCGAACGAGACCTACCCGCTCTTCCGCAACGCGGGCGAGATGGCCTTCACCTACGCCACAGGCTCGTCGGGCGTAGGGCTCATCACGCTCCCCTACTCCGGCTGGGGGACGCGCTTCGCCGATTTCGACAACGACGGCCTGCGCGACATACTCGTCGCGCAGGGCCACGTGCTCGACACGATAGAGAAGACGGCCGGCCACCTGACCTACAGGCAGTCACCGCTGCTGATGCGCAACACCGGCCGCGGCTTTGTAAACGTCTCTCTGTCGGCCGGCCTCTCCGCGCCGCTCGCCGCGCGCGGCGCCGCCTTCGGCGACTTAGATAACGACGGCGACACGGACGTCGTGCTCGCGCAGACGGACGGCCCGGCGGTCGTGCTGCGTAACAACGGGACGAAGAACCACTGGCTCGGCCTCGCGCTCGCGGGGGCGGGCGCAAACCGCCACGCCCTGGGCGCGCGCGTAACGGTCGTGAGCGCTTCGGGCGCCAGGCAGATTTTTGACGTGACCGCGGCCGGCAGCTATCTTTCGTCGAACGACCCGCGGATCATTGTCGGCTTAGGCGACGCGGCGGCCGTGCGCTCCGTCGAGGTCCGCTGGCCCGGCGGCCGCGCGCAGACCGTCGCCGCCCCGCAGGTTGACAGGTACCTGACCGTAAGCGAGAAGTGATGCGAAGAACTCTTTTCCCTTTCCTTCAGTCGGCCGCGCTTTTATTCGCTCTGGCGCTCCCGTCCTCTGCGCGGCAGCAACAGCAGCCGGGCATGGGCGTCTCGACCGGCACGGGGCTCGTCTCCTCGACGCGCCGCACGGCCGGCATAACCGACCCGAAGGCGCCGCGCGTCTTCGAGGACGTGACTGCCGCTTCGGGGCTCGCGTCGTTCAAGCACGTCTCCGGCTCCGTCGCGAAGGATTACATCGTCGAGACGACTTCGGGCGGCGTCGCCGTCTTCGACTACGACGGCGACGGCCTCCCCGACATCTACCTCCTCAACGGCTCGACCATCGCCGCGATGCAGGGCAAGGAGAAGCACCCCCGCGCCGCACTCTTCCGGAACCTCGGCGGGCTCAAGTTCCAGGACGTGACGGAGCGGGCGGGCGTAGCGAACGAGCGCTGGGGCATGGGCGTCGCCGTAGCCGACTACGACAACGACGGCGACGCTGATATGTACGTCGGCAACTTCGGCGTCTCGCGCCTCTACCGAAACAACGGCGACGGCACCTTCACAGACGTTGCCGAGAAGCTCGGCGTGGCGCGCAAGGGCTGGAGCACGGGCGCGAGCTTCGGCGACTACGACGCGGACGGCCGCCTAGACCTCTTCGTCCCCGGCTACGTCGAGCTGGACTTGGGCAACCTGCCGCCCAGCCCTGCCGACGCGGGGAAGCCCGGCCAGGTGGCCGCGAACTTCTGCCAGTTCCGCGGCGTCCCCGTCATGTGCGGCCCGCGCGGCCTGAAGGGCGAGGCCGACACGCTCTACCGCCAGCGGGCCGACGGCACCTTCGAGGACGTGTCCTCGCGCACGGGCGTCAACGACGAGCCGCGCTACTACGGCTTCTCCTCCGCGTGGGTGAACGTGAACGACGATGCGCTGCCCGACCTCATCGTCGTCAACGACTCCACCCCGAAGCAGCTCTACATGAACCTCGGCGCGGGGAAGTTCGAGGAGGTCGGCTACCCCTCGGGCGTGGCCTTAAACGAGAACGGGCGCGAGCAGGCAGGCATGGGGCTCGGCGTCGGCGACTACGACAACGACGGCCTCGTTGACTTCTACATAACAAACTTCTCCGACGACTCGAACACGCTCTACCATAACGACGGCGACGCCAACTTCACGGACGTCACTTTCCAGGCGGGCCACGGCGAGCCTACTATCCCCTTCCTCGGCTGGGGGACGAGCTTCATGGACTACGACAACGACGGCTGGAAGGACGTTATAGTCGCGAACGGCCACGTCTATCCGGCCGTTGACAAGCAGCAGTGGGGGACTTCCTACGCGCAGCAACTCCTGCTCTTCCGAAACCTCGGCGCGGGCGGCAAGTTCGAGCGCGTCGCGGCCGCGCCCGGCTCTGGCCTCGCGGAAGCATGGCCCGCGCGCGGCCTCGCCGTCGGTGACCTCGACGCCGACGGCCGCTTAGACGTGGTTCTCAACAACATGGGCGAGGCGCCCACCGTGCTGCGCAACGTTACCGCGACGGGCGGCAACCGCTGGCTGCGCGTGCGCCTCGTCGGCGACCCCTCGAAGAAAGCGCCGCGCGACGCCACCGGCGCCGTCGTCTTCGTCACGACCGGCAAGCTCCGCCAGCGCGCCGACGCCGTTTCGGGCGCCGGCTACTCCTCGCAGAACGACCCGGCCCTCTTCTTCGGCCTCGGCCCGTCCGACAGGGTTGACCGCCTCGAAGTCCGCTGGCCCGGCGGCCAGACCGAGACCTTCCAGGTCGCCGGCCTCGACCGCACGCTCACGCTCACGCAGGGGAAAGGCACGAAACAGTAGGCGGAAGCAGAAAAGCAGAAGGCAGTCGGGCTCCAGCCATGCCCGACTGCCTTCTGCTTTTCTGGAAAAGGGCGAGGGCTTCTCCGGCGAAGGCCCCCGCCCTTTTTCCCTTTTAGCCCGACTCTACAGGCCGCGGTACTTCAGCGCCGCGGACTCCATGCGCGCGGACTGGCCAGCCGAGAAGCGGTACATGCAGGGGTCGTCCGTATAGTCCATGAAGTTCTCGATGGGGTCTTTGCCTGTCGCCGGGCATGTGTCGAGGCCCGTGGGGCAGCGGAAGGCGGGCGCGCGCTCGGCCGGCGTGTCGGCCACGAAGTCATTATAGACGGAGCAGGCGTCCTGGAACGTGTGGTACAGGCCGAGCCAGTGGCCGACCTCGTGCGTGCCCGTGTCGCCCTCGTTGTACGGCACCTCGGTCCCGCCCGGCAGGCTTGAGTAGAGGCAGACCACGCCGTCCATCTTCGGGTCCGACTCGTAGGAGAACGGGAAGGTCGCCCAGCCCAGTAGCGTGCCGCCCGCGTTGTTCGTGTAGAAGTTGAGCACGTCGGGGCCGCCCACGCGCAGAGCCGTCTTCATCTCGCGCTCGGCCCTCGACCCGTAGCCGGCGTTGAACCACTCCAGGTTCGTCGTGCGGTCGACGCCCACGAGCGCGAAGCGGAAGGGCGTCGCGGCCGCCCCCTCGCCGGTCGCCCCGGCGAAGGCCGCGTTGAGCACCGCGATCTGGTCGTTAATCATCCTGCTCGTGATGTCGCCGTTTGAGACGCCCCGGCCCTTGTTGATGACGTGGAAGAAGACGGGGACCGTGACCGAGCCCGACTTCCTTATCTGGCCTGGCGAGCGCGTCGAGTTGAATTCG
>DASPKR010000424.1:0-2097 GCA_035627975.1 Pyrinomonadaceae bacterium
CGGCCCCGCCGAACCACGCGCTCGGCACAGACGCACGCCGGCCCGTGCGCGTGTAGAAGACCGTCTCGAAGACCTCCGCGCCCCGCGCCTCGGCCATCGACTCGGCCACCCCCAGCCGCGCGAAGTGCGCGAGGCACTCCGGCGAGATGAACTCGCCGCACAGCTTCGGCCGCGGGAAGCGCCTCTGCTCCGCCAAAAGCACGCGCGCGCCCGCCGACGCCAGACGCACGCCCGCGCTCGCCCCCGCCGGCCCCCCGCCGACGATCACCACGTCGTAAGTCTCCGTGCTCAACGCCTCACGCTAACCGTTCCGCGTCCGGCGCCCCGCGTCGTCATTTCGGCGCACCGACCGCGACCTTCAGCCTCTCGCCTCCGCGCTCAGAACCAGGCGGTAAGGGAACCGCCGCCTCACCTCGACCCCCTCAAGGCCCGCGCGCACGGCCAGCCGCCTCAACTCCTCCGGCACGAAGCCGCGCAGGATGGAGAGCGCGCCGTCCTCGCGCACCAAACGGTTGTGCAGGAGGAGCCGGCCCGCCGTCGTGTAGAAGTAGTAGGCCACGGGGTGGCGGTGCAGGTCTATGACGAAGACGCGCCGGCGCGCCACGCGCGCCATCTCCCGGAGCGCCGCGACGAGCCGCTCGTCCGTAAGGTGGTGCGTGAAGAGCGAGCACATGCAGTAGTCGAACGCGCCGTCGGCGAAGGGGAGCCGGAGCGCGTCGCCGCGCACGGCCGCAATCTCGCCGAACCCTTCGGATTCTTCCAGAATGCTCAGCGCCGAGCGCGCGTTAAGCTCTAAACCAACGAGCCTCGCCTCTATGCCCTGCGCCCTAGCCCAACGCGCCGCCTCGCGCAGAAGCTCGCCCGAGCCCGCGCCGACGTCCAGCAGCGTGAAGGCCCGCGCGGCGTCGCGCCCGATCTCAGTGAGCACCGACCGCCTGAGCGCCCTCGCGTCGCCTAGCCAGCGGTTGACGCGCCGCAGCTCGACCAGACAGCCCTCATACTCCTCGTCCGTGTAGTCGCCGAGGTCTAAGTGCTCAAGCTCATAGCTTCGCCGACGAAACCTGTCCAGCATGGCTCGGACGGGGCGCGGCCCCGCGTCATTGGAGGACGAAGCTGTACGTAATGACGCCGGTCACCTTAACGGGCCGCCCGCAGAGCACCGTCGGGGTGAACTTGGATTTCATGGCGGCGCGCTCGCTCTCTTCCCGCAGCATGTGATGGCCGCCTAAAGCCTTGGCCGAGACGACATCGCCCGCCTCGTCAACAACCACTTGGACGGCGACGACGCCCTGCGCGCGCGCCGCCTTCGCCGCGCCAGGGTATTCGGGCCGCCCCTTCTTAAGCAGCTTTCCTTCGAGCACGCCGCCCGACACTACGCTCTTTAGGTCGTCGGGCGCGGGCGGGGCGCCGGCCGGCGTTTCGACCGAAAGCGAGTCGAGCACGGCCTTCCACGCCGGGGCGGCCTGCGCGTCGTCCTCGTCCGCCCTGACATAGAGGACGCTGACGAAGCGCCTGCCCAGCATGAGCGAGTAAATCTCGCCGGTGCTCGGCTGCCCGCCGTAAGTGCCGCTCAGCTTGAACCCCGTCGCCAAGCCCTCCTTGCCCAGCGGCTGGCATTGGGTCGCGTTGGCCGGCACCTCCTTGACGCCGAACTGTTGCGCAAGCGTCGTGGCGTAAGGCTTCGTCACCGCCTCGCGCGCGGCCGCGAGCTGCTCTTTGCTCGTGATCACTCCGCGGAGCGCGATTACCATGATGACGGCGGAGTTCCCCGCGCGCGCGAGCACCAAGTGCTGGGCCTGCGGCGTGCTCTTGTCGGTCAGAGCCCACCCGCCGGGGTAGTCGAACGAGAGGCCGTCCTGGGAGTAGCGCTTTGCGGCGCCTGCTCCCGGAGTCTGGGCCGCCGCGGCGCCGGACAGGAGGGCCAGGATTAGGAGTTGCTTCACGAGGCTTTTCATCAACACGTCCCTTTTCCGGCTTCAGACCCTCTCGACGACTAGCGCACTGTTTTTAGAGCCGAAGCCTATGCAGTTGCACAGCGCCACGCGCACGCTGCCCTCGCGCGCGCTATTGGGCGTGTAGTCGAGGTCGCAATCGGGG
>DASPKR010000425.1:0-4835 GCA_035627975.1 Pyrinomonadaceae bacterium
TCGTGTTTCACCCTGAAACACATTTCGCCGAGGCGGGTACTCGTCTGAGGCGTCGGGCTCGTTTACAGGCGACTCCGGCCCTTTGTCATCGTCGAAGAGTGAACTTGCAATCTGGGGGCGCGCAGCGCGCGTGTCGCCCCCTCGCGTCGCGTGTCGGAGACGCGTGCGCGAAGACGGGGATGGCGGAGGGGTACGCCGCGTGCAAAGCCCCCTCCACGCTCTCGTTCGCTCGAGCCGCGCGGGGCCGCCTCGAAATCTAAAAGGCAGCCCCGATGTATTTCGCGAGCCGTTCTCCGCACTGTTACTTGGGTCAGCGCGGCGCGCAGACGATGGCGAACAGATTTCGTCGGCCCAACTCGGCACTCAACTGACCTCGACACTGAGACGACCACGATGAAGGACTTCAAACAATTCACCCTCGCGGCGGCCGTACTACTTCTCGCCGGATTATTCACCACCGCCGCCGCGCAGCGGGAGACCACGACGCGCACGGACATCTACACGATCCAGGGCGACCTGGTTGCGAAGGGCGTTGTCCCTTCCGCGCCGGGCACTCTCTACGCGACCTACGCCGGCAAGGTGCAGAGCCGCACCTCGACGAAGTCCTCGCGGGTCAAGGCGTTCAGCCTCTCGCTCCAGTACACGGTGCAGGGTACGACGGCGATGGTGATCAGCGGCCGGTGGACGCTGACGACGGTGAGAGAAGGTCTTGAGTTCGTCAGCGGCGGCTCGGTGGAGGGTGGCGTCACGATGTCGCTCAAGTCCGACAAGACGCCCGCGGGCGGCGCCTACACGCTCAACTTCAATGGCGACGACCCGGAGCTGCCCTCGTCCGGCAACTTCAGCCTGTCCGTTGACGGCAAGAAGACGAAGGTCGCCGGCTCCATCGCCCTCAACCACACGGTCGTTCTTTAAGTGAATAAGTGATTAAGTGACGGTGAGGAAGAAAGCTCTTCAAATCATTCATCACCGCTCTTTTACGGCTTGTCACCAAGCCCTCATCAACCGGCAGGCGGAGACGAAGTTCATGTTTAAGCGACAGTGGGTTCTAATCGTCGGGTTACTTCTGGCCCAGGCCGGCGGGGCGCTGCACGGCGCGTCGCACCGCGCCGAGGCGCGCGGGGGCGCGGCGTCGGGAGACGGGCGCGCAGTTGCGGCCACCCCTGCGGCGGCGTCACAGATTGACATGCCGCTGGCTTTCGTGGAGAACCGCGGCCAGTGGGGCAACTCGACGAAGTTCGCGCTGCTCAACGGCAGTTTGGCCGCGCGCTTCGAGCCGAACGCGATCCGTCTCCACACCGCCGCCGGGGAGCGCGCGGCGGCGGTCGGGCTCGTTTTTGAAGGCGCTTCGCCGCGCGCTCAGGTTTCGGGCGAGGGCGAGCAGGCGGGCCGCTACAACTTCTTCGTCGGCAACGACCCCGCGCGCTGGCGCTCGGGCGTCCCCGCCTTCGGCGGCGTGCTCTACCGCGGCCTGTACCGCGACATAGACCTGCGCGTGCGCGAGTCGGCTGGCGTGCTGGAGTACGACCTGCTGCTGGCCGCCGGCGCCGACCTGTCGAAGGTGGCGGTGCGTGCCGACGGCGCGGCGCGCCTCGAAGTGGCCGCCGACGGCGCGCTGCTGATTCACACGGCCCACGGCCCGCTCCGCCAGACACCGCCGACGACGTGGGAGGAGTTGCCGAACGGCGAGCGTCGTCCGGTCGTCTGCCGCTTCAGGCAGATCGACGCGCGCCGCTACGGCTTCACGGTCGAGGGGCGCGACCATTCGCTCCCGCTCGTCATCGACCCCGGCCTCGAATGGGCGACCTACCTCGGCGGCGGCGGCCACGAAGTGATCCGCGACATGGCGGTGGCGCGCGACGGCTCGGGCGACATCGTCCTCGTCGGCTCGACCAGTTCGCTCGACTTCCCGGCGACCGGCGGCAGCTTCAACGCCAACGGCCAGGCGTCGTTCGTCGCGCGCCTCAGCGCCTCCGGCTCAGGGGTAGTTTACGCGACGCTCTTCGGCGGCTCCGGCGCGACGGGCAACGACTTCGCCGCCGCCGTCACCCTCGACGCGCAGGGCGCGCCCGTCGTCGTCGGCAACACCGGCTCGAACGACTTCCCCGTCACCGCGGGCTCCTACGACGGGAGCTACAACGGCGGCGGCGACGCCTTCGTCACGCGCTTCGACGCCGCGGGCAGCCGCCTCGTCTTCTCCACCTTCCTCGGCGGGGCGAAGGACGACCCGTCGAGCCGCTTTTACTCCTCGTCGGGCTACGACGTGGCGAACGCCGTCGGCTTAGACCCGGCCGGCTCGATCATCGTCGCCGGCTACACGACGGCGAGCACCTTCCCCGCGACGGCCGGCGCCTACGACACGACGCCCGCCCCCTTCAGTGACGCGACGACGGCCTCCATGCAGGACGGCTTTGTCGCGCGCGTCAGCGCGGACGGCTCGCAACTCACCTACTCGACGTACCTCGGCGGGCAGGCGGTTGACACAGTCCACGACCTGGCCGTTGACGCGGGCGGCGTCGTCTCGCTCGTCGGCTACACGATCCCGCTCTCGAACCGCGACGCCGACGGCAACGAGCTTCCACTCGGCACGGCCTTCCCCGCGACGGCCGGCGCTTACGACGCGACTTACAACGGCAACGGCGACGCCGTGCTCGTGAGGCTCAACCCTGCCGGCGGCGGTGCGTCCGACTTGCAGTACTCGACTTTCCTCGGCGGCAACGACACGGACGAGGCGTGGGCCGTCGCGCTCGACCCGAACGACCACACGTCGGTGGCGGTCATCGGCGAGACCTTCTCCGGCAACTTCCCCGTCACCGCCTCGGCCTTCGGCAAGACGCACTTCATGCCCGGCGACGCGACGATGGTGACCGTCTCGCGCTTCCGGTTCCCGACTGCGGGCGGCGGCTCGCTCGCGTGGTCAACCTACTACGGCGGCCCCGGCTTCCAGTCGGCCGACGACGGCTTCGTGGACGAGACGGGCGCGGTCGTCGTCGTCGGCTCGAACTCGACGAGCAGCCCGCCGACTACCGAGCGCGCCTTCGACCGCACGCCCGAAGTCTCGGACGGCTTCGTGGCGCGCGTCAGCGCGGACGGCACGCAACTGCTCTACTCGACGCTCCTCGGCGGCTCGTCCTTCGAGGGGAACCTCCGCGCCGTCGGGCTCGGCAACAACGCCGTCGCCGTCGCGGGGCAGACCAAATCGACCGACTTCCCCGTCACGCCCGGCGCTTACGACACGATCTATTCCACGAGCGGGTCGCCGAGCGAGTTCAACGTCTACGACACCTTCATCGCGCGCCTGACGCTCGCGCCCGTCGAGACGGGCGACGTGACGGCGGCCGCGCCGTCTCTGGTCGTGCCCGCCGCGTCAGCGGCCTTCACGGCCCCCGCGGTCGTCAACTTCGACTGGGCCGACGCGGACGACACTTCCGGCGTCGAGGCTTACCACATACAGGTCAGCCCGAACGCGGCCTTCACCGACGGCAACAACGCGCGCACCTCCGGCTGGTTCGAGAAGTGGGTACCCGCCTCGGAGGCGAGCGCGGACTTCTCGCAGTCGTTCGTCGGCACCTTCTACTGGCGCGTGCAGACGCTCGACCGCGCGCACAACCTGAGCGCGTGGTCAGAGGTGCGCACCTTCACGATCGGCGCGCCCGTGCCGCCCGCCGCCCCGAACCTCGTCTACCTGCCGAACTCGGCGCGCGTGCCGCCGGCGAGGAGCATCACGTTCATGTGGGACGCGGTAGGCGGGGCGACGAGCTACGAGATTCAGATCGACGACTCAAGCGGCTTCCGCGCGCCGCTCATCGCGGGCCGCGGGGGACTGACGACGACGCAGTTCGCGCAGACGTTCACGCGCGAGACGAGCTACTGGTGGCGCGTGCGGGCCTTCAACGCCGCGGGCGCAGGCCCCTGGTCGGCGACGCGCACGTTCCAGGTGAAGCGCGGCGCGAGCGTGCCGCCCCCGCCGACGGGCGCGGTCACGCTCTCGGCGCTCGCACTCAACCCGTCGAGCCTGACGGGCGGCGCGTCGGCGCAGGGCACCGTGACGCTCAGCGGCCCGGCCCCTTCGGGCGGCGCACTGGTCACACTTTCGAGTAGCAACGCCGGCGTGGCCTCGGTGCCCGCGAGCGTCAACGTCGCGGCGGGCGCGACGAGCGCGGCGTTCACCGTGACGACCGCCGGGGTCAACGCGGCGACGACCGTCACCGTCACCGCCGCTTACGGCGGCGCGACGCGGACGGCGACGCTCACGGTGCAGCCCGCGACGACTCCGCCGGCGGCGGCCCTGTCGTCGCTCGCGCTCAACCCGACGAGCGTGAATGGCGGCGGCGCGTCGCAAGGCACAGTGACGCTGACGGCGGCGGCCCCTTCGGGCGGCGCTCTCGTCACGCTTTCGAGTTCGAGCGCGTCGGCCTCCGTGCCGGCGAGCGTCACGGTCCCGGCGGGCGCGACGAGCGCCGGCTTCACGGTCACGACGCAGGCGGTCTCGTCCTCAGTCACGGCGACGATCACGGCGGCCTACGGCGGCGCGACGCGCGCGGCGACTCTGACGGTTAACGCGCAGGCACCGCCGCCGGCGACCGACACCGTCGCCATCCAGCGCGCCGAGTACGACACGGACAAGCGAGAGCTGCGCGTGGAGGCGACGAGCAGCAGCGCGAGCGCCGTGCTGCGCGTTTACGTGGCGTCCACGGGCCAGTTGATAGGCACGCTCGCCGACAATGGCGGCGGCAGGTACGGCGGACAGTTCTCCGTCAGCACGAACCCGCAGACCGTCCTCGTCCGCAGTAGCCTCGGGGGTTCGGCGACGCGCGCCGTCACGGCTAACTAAG
>DASPKR010000426.1:0-7568 GCA_035627975.1 Pyrinomonadaceae bacterium
TGTTATGGCCGAAGGCTCGATGCCGGGTGAGTGAATCTGGCCGTAGATTTTGTTGGCCGCGCCGTCCTTGCCGTTGTTGCCCGCTGCGGCGACGACGACCACGCCTGAGTCAACTAGCCTGCGGACGGCGCGGCAGACGGGTTCGTCCTCGTATGAGTCCACGGCCGCCGTGCCGAGGCTCAGGTTGACGACGCCTATCTGGTAAGCGGCGCGGTTCAAGAGCGCCCAGTCGAGCGCGGCCAGCAGCCCCGAGGTCGTCCCCGTGCCTTCGGAGCCGAGCACGCGCAGGTTGATTATCTTCGCCGCGGGCGCAAGCCCTGTGTACGCGCCGCCCCACACGTCGCCGCCCGCGGCGATGGAGGCGACGTGCGTGCCGTGACCGAAGGGGTCGTCCGTCCTCCCCTCGCCCGTGAAGTCGCGCGCGACTGCGACGCGGCTCTCGCCGAGCGCGCCGCGAAAAGCCTGGTGGCCCGAGTCTATGCCTGAGTCAACTACGGCGATGCCGACGCCGACGCCGTCGAGCGTCGTGGTCGTCGTAATCCCGAGCAGGGAGAAAGTGACCTGCGTGCGGACGGCCGCCGCGCCCGTCGTTGTCTCCAGGTGGCCGGCGGCCGCGACCGCCCTATCCGGCGAGACGAACCGAACCTCGGGGCGCGCGGCGAGCGCCTCGACCGCGCGGCGAGGCAGGCTCACGGCCCGAGCGCCCAGGCGTTCGAGCCTTCGCGTCACGCGCCCTCCGAGGGCGCCGACGAGCGCGTCGAGCGGCGATATGGCCGCGCCGTCTTCGAGTTGCACGATGACGTTCACGCGCCCGCCCCTGTCGCCGTCGCGGCGCAGGCCCGCGAGGAGGTCGCGCGAGATTTTGGCCCTGGGCTCGGAGAATGCACGCGCGCCCGCGGAGGCTTGGCGCGGTGTCGCCGCCGAGAGTGAGGCAGCGACTGCGAGCGAGGCGAGCAGGGAGCGCAGACGGTAATGCTTTGAGAATCTCACTGCGTCCCTTCCTCTCGCGTGCCCTGATGTTTAGCGGGTTGAAATAGGCGGCGCCGAATCGTCGTCTGCCCGGAAATTCGAGCAAGGCACGTTCCAGCACAGCCTCAGCCCTCAGCGAACGCGCGCCGGCCCGCCGCCCGGCCCGTTTTCCCCACAAACCCGCGAAACCACGCCGCACGGCGCGGCCCCGGACCCAGCCCTTCCGCCCTCCTCCGCCGCTGCACAATGCCCTCGCCCGTGAATCCCGCCGCTGTGATTTGCATCAGCCGTCCCGTCGCGCGTGCCTGCGCGCACGCCTGCTCGTTCCTCCGTTGTAGAAAATGAATCAGCTAATGGGCGGGCAAAGAATCTGGCGAGCCTTTCGCTGGCACGCCCCTTGCCGCCGCCCTTGCGCGGCAGCCCCGAAGAGAAGCCCCCGAGAACAATTCGTCTGAACGAAGGCCGCGCGCAGGCGCCCCCGCGCCGCCGCGGCTTTCGAGCGAGGGCGCGCGGCCCGCCCCGACCCGTGTGGGCCGCGCGCCGAGGGCCGACGTATGCCTCTAGCCGAACATAAACCGCGCCTGCTCATAGCGGATGACGACCCGCTTGTGCTGGGCGTACTGCACGAGTTCCTCTGCGGGCGTTACGACTGCGAGGCCGCCGCTTCGGCCGAGGCGGCGCTCGAACTGCTCCGCTCGGGCGAGTTCCAGGTCGTCATAACCGACATAGCGATGGGCGGCATGTCGGGCCTAGAGATGGTGCCGCACGCGCTCCGCCTCGCCCCCGACGCCGTCATAATCATGGTGAGCGGCGCGCAGACCCTCGAGAGCGCCGTCGAGGCCATGCGCGCCGGCGCCTTCGACTACCTCGTGAAGCCCTTCGACCTTCAGCACGTCGAGGTCGCCGTCGAGCGCGCTCTGCGTCACCAGTCGCTCCTCGCGGCGAAGCGCCGACACGAGAGCCGGCTGGAAGAGCTGGTCGCGCTGCGCACGGCAGAGCTCGACGGCGCTCTCCGCTCGCTCGAAGAGGCTTACCGCTCCACCCTGAAGGCCCTGACGGCGGCGCTGGAGACGCGCGACACGGACACGCGCGGCCACTCGGAGCGCGTCGTGAGCTTCAGCCTGCGGCTCGGGCGCGAGATGGGGCTGGGCGAAGAGGAGCTTCGCGCGCTGGAGTTCGGCGCGCTCCTGCACGACGTTGGGAAGATCGGCATACCCGACGCCATACTGCGCAAGCCTTCGGGCCTGACGAGCGAGGAGTGGTTGACGATGCGCGCGCACCCCTCGCTCGGCGGGTTGATCCTGCGCGGGATAGAGTTCCTTTCGGGCGCCGCGCGCGTCGTCGAGCAGCACCACGAGAAGTGGGACGGCACGGGCTACCCCGCGGGGCTCCGCGGCGGGGAGATTGACTTGAACGCGCGCATATTCGCCGTCGCCGACGCCTTCGACGCCATGACGAGCGACCGCGTCTATCGCGTGGGCCGGCCCTACGAGGGCGCGGCCCTCGAGCTTGCGGCCTGCGCCGGCACGCAGTTCGACCCCTCGGTCGTCGCCGCCTTCCGCCGCGTCCCCGCCGGCGACTGGGACGAGCTACGCCGCCACTCCGTGAAGGCCGGGCGATGCGCGAGCGGCGCGCGCGTCGGCCTCGCAGCCTGACGAAAAACTGCAACGCGCGGCGCGCCCCGCGGCCTCTAACCTGCGGGGCGGGGCGGCGGCTTTACTTCGGCGCGGTTTCGAGTATCATTCCCGAGCCCCGGTTATAAAGGTTCGGAAGCTCAGGCGGCGCGCCGCGGCGCGCTCGGGTAGGGCGGAGGCGTGTGGATGCCTGAACGTGAGAATGGCGAGCCGGTCGTGCTGGTGGTTGACGACTTCGAGGACACGCGCGCGGTGATGCGCCGCATGCTCGAGCTGAACGGCTGCCGCGTCATCGAGGCCGCAGACGGCGAGCAGGCCATCGAGCTCGCGCGCGCGGAGACGCCCGACCTTATCCTGATGGACTTGAACATGCCCGTGCTCGACGGCTTCAACGCGACGCTTCGCATACGCGAGTACGAGCCGACGCGCGACACGCCCGTTGTGGCCGTCACCGCCTACGACACCTCCGAGTTCCGCGCCGCGGCCAGCGCCGTCGGTTGCAGCGACTACGTCACTAAGCCGCTCGACATCGAGCGCGTCTCGCGGCTCCTCAACAAACTCCTCCCGCAGCGCGGCGGCGTCGCGGCCGACTGAAAAGACACTTCGAAATGAAGAAGGGGAGGAGCCCGTTCAAAAGGCTCCTCCCCTCCGTCGTTTACTTCTTCGATTTTCAGAAAGGCCAGATGTTGCCGGGCGAGTAGCGGCCGTCGTCGCGGCTCGCGCGCGGGTCTGTCATGCGGCTCGCGCGCAGTATGGATGCCGCGTCAACGAGCGTGCGCAGCGGAACCTCGCCCGAGAAGCTCTGGTCGAAGCGGCGCTCCGTGACGTAGAGCGGGAGCGTGAAGCCCGTCTCCAGGTCGTACGCGACGCGCCCGCGGTTGCGGAACGCAGACCAGACCGTGCCGGGTATCGAGCGAAGGTGAACCGTCACGGGCAAATTCACGCGCGAGGCGTTGCGCCCGCCTATCCTCAACTGGCCGGCGTAAGTACCCTCGATTGCGTCCTGCCCGTTCAGTCGCAGGCTGTAGTCGAAGTCCTTGAGCGTGACGGGCAGAAGGCCGTTCGACACGTCGAGGCCGAGGCTGAGGCGCGCAGTCTGGTCGCGGAAGTCTATTGACTCGAGCGTCAGCTCGCCCACCTTAATTTTGACGAGGCTGCCACCGAGGCGCTCGACGGGTATGCGCCCTTGCGCCTGCGCGGCCGACGCCGAAGCCAGCACGACGAGCGCCAGCGCAAACAGTTTACCGACCGCCCCGAGACCGACGAATTTCCTTCTCATAAAGCCTAACTCCCTCCAGCTTTCGACTGCGATTAGCCCGGCCCGCCGAGCACAGGTTTAATAACAACTCGCGTGCCGTCGCGCCCGCCTGAAAAGGCGCCGAAAGTCGAGGTTTTTCGCGCAAACGCCGCCGCCGGGGCGCACGAAAACGTCGCCCGCCGAAGGGTATCGTGTGGCAGCATTTTAGCCCTCGGTCGGGGCCGTCCCCGTGCCGCCGGTGTTGCCCATTCGGCCGCCGGCCCCCGCGTGCGTCGAGCTTGCGCCCGTGATGTCGCCGGTCTCTCGAACGCCTGTGTCGCCCGTCTGATCCTCGCTTGAATCCGCGGGCTCTTCGCGCGGCGTCTCCCTCTCGTCCGTCATGGCTCGCCCTCCCTCCGACTGAGTTTTTCGCTTCGGCTTGCTTGGCCGAACGTGCCGGGCGACAATAAACTCACCTCCTGACTTTTACAAAGCCTTGATCGAAGGAGCGACGATGCCCGTCCGCATTCTTTCAATTCTCCTTCTCGCCGCGACGGCCTTCGCCGCCGCCGCCGAGGCCAGAGGCACAGAGGAGAAGGCGCCGATGACGGAGACGCTGGCTGGAGTCCCGCGCGAGCTTGCGAGGCGCCGCGCCGCCCACTACAGCGGCGTGCGCTACGAGTTGGGCATCGCGCTCAGGCCGAAGGCGGAGCTGCTCAAGGGCGCTCTGAAGATCAGCTTCACGCGGAAGGCCGGGGCCGGCGACCTCGTGCTCGACTGGCGCGTGCTCGACAAGGGCGTTGACCCCGCCTCGCGCGTCTCCGACATTCGCGCCAACGGCCGGAAGGTTGACAACGCGCGCTTCGCCGACGAGCAC
Source organism: Pyrinomonadaceae bacterium (assembly GCA_035627975.1). Taxonomy (GTDB): domain Bacteria; phylum Acidobacteriota; class Blastocatellia; order Pyrinomonadales; family Pyrinomonadaceae; genus QHXN01. Next base: position 4,718 of record DASPKR010000426.1, read on the forward strand.
ATCTTTATCCCGGCCTCGCGCCTTAAGGAAGGCGAGAACACGGTCGAGATGTCGTTCGCCTCGCCCGTGAGCGCCTCGGGCAGCGCCGTCACGCGCTACCTCGACCGCGAGGACAACTCCGAGTACATCTACACGCTCTTCGTCCCCTCGGACGCGAGCACGGTCTTCCCCTGCTTCGACCAGCCCGACCTGAAAGCGCGCTTCCGCCTGACGGCCGAAGTGCCCTCCTCCTGGCAAGTCATCACGAACACGGAGTCTGACGGGCGCGTGCACATGGACGCGACGGAAGCCGACTCGTTCACGCGCTACCGCTTCGCCGAGACCGAGCCGATAAGCACCTACGTCTTCGCCTTCGCCGCTGGCCCGTTCGAGTCGCTGCGCGACGACTCTTCGCCGCACCGCACGCGCCTCTTCGTCCGCAAGTCCAGGGCCGAGCGGGCGCGGAAGGAGGCGGCCGAGGTCTTCCGCCTCAACCGAGAGGCGCTCAAGTTCTTCGAGGGCTACTTCGCGCACCGGTTCCCGTTCACGAAGTACGACCTCGTCGTCATACCCGAGTTCGCGTACAACGGCATGGAGCACGCGGGCGCGACCTTCCTTCGCGAGGAGTCAATACTCTTCCCGTCAGACCCGACCTCGGCCGACCTGCTCGCGCGCGCCGACGTGATGTTCCACGAGGCCGCGCACCAGTGGTTCGGCGACCTCGTCACCATGCGCTGGTTCGACGACCTCTGGCTCAAGGAGGGGTTCGCGACCTTCATGGGCTACAAGGCCGTCGAAAGGCTTATGCCCGAGTACGACGCATGGAAGGTCTTCCACCTGCGCAACAAGCCGCTCGCCTACCTGACCGACGTGACTAAGGGAACGACGCCCATCTGGCAGGAGATAGCAAATTTGTCGGCGGCGAAGTCGGCCTACGGCAACATCGTCTATCGCAAGGCGCCCTCGATGTTGAGGCAGGCCGAGTTCTATCTGGGCGAGCGCGAGTTCCGCGAGGCCGTCCGGCTCCTGGTCAAAGAGCACGCCTACGCGAACGCCGAGTGGGCAGACCTTGTGCGCGCCTTCGAGCGAACGTCGGGCCGCAGCCTCTCGGCGTGGGCCGACGCGTGGGTCAAGCGGCGCGGCATGCCTGACGTGCGCGTGCGCTGGTCGGCGAACCGCCGCGGGCGCGTGGCGAGCCTCGCCGTCGAGCAGCGCGACGTGCTCGGCGAGGGCGGCGCGTGGCCGATGAAGGTGAAGCTGCTGCTCGCGCCGGCGGCGGCGGGCGCGAAGCCGGAGACGATGACGGTCACGCTGCGCGGCGCGGGCTCGACGCGCGTCAGGGAGGCCGTGGGCAAGCCCCGGCCCGCCTTCGTCTTCGCGAACTTCGAGGACTACGGCTACGGCCGGTTCCTCCTCGACGACGCGAGCCGCGAAGCGGTCGTGCGCGACATAGGGAAGATCGAAGACGACTTCCTGCGCGCGCTCCTGTGGGGCTCGCTCTGGGACTCAGTGCGCGAGGCCGAGATGGCGCCGGCCGACTTCGTCTCGCTCGTCGTCCGCGAGGCGCCGAAAGAGAGCGACGACGTGGCGCTCGCGCTCATACTAGCGCGCGCGCAGACGGCCTTCCTCCGGTACCTCTCGACCGGGCAGACCCTTGAGCTCGCGCCGCGCCTGGAAGCGATGCTCCGCGACGGGATGGAGAAGGCGCCGACGCAGGGCCTGCGCATCACATACTTCCGAACCTTCCGCGAGGTGGCGACGACGGCCGGGGCCCGCCAGCACCTTCTGCGAATCCTCTCCGGCGAGGCGCAGGTGCCGGGCATGACGCTCCGTTCGCGCGACCGCTTCGACATAGTGCGCGCGCTGATGACGGGCGGCGACGGCCGCGCGCCCGAGCTGCTGAGGAAGCTGAGCGCCGAGGACAAGTCGGACGACGCCCGCCGCTACGCCTACGCCGCGGGCGCCGCGTGGCCCGACGGCGAGGTGAAGCGGAAGTACTTCCGTCAGTACCTTACGGACAAGGAGTTGCCCGAGAGCTGGATGGAGGCGAGCTTCGGCCCCCTGAACGCCCCGCGCCAGTCGGCTCTCACGCGAGAGATGCTCCCGGCCGCGCTAGCCGAGCTTCCCGCGCTCAAGCGCACGCGCAAGATTTTCTTCGTCAACGGCTGGCTCGCGGCCTTCGTCGGCGGCCAGTGCGACGAGCGCGCGCTCGCGGTCGTAACAGGCTTCCTCTCGCGCGGCGAGCTAGACCGCGACCTGCGCCTCAAGGTGCTCGAAGCCGCGGACGGCCTAGAGCGCTGCGCCCGCATCCGCGCGAAGTACGCGCGCGAGGGGGCCGGCTCCGCGACGGCCGCGCCGTGATAAACTGTCGCCCCTTAGAGAGCGTCACCGGCCCGGAGAGGCTCAAAGGAGCGGAGACGATGAGCGAGCCTCGCGGCACCGTCCGCGTAGTCACTTACAACGTCCACAAGTGTCAGGGCCTGGACAGGCGCGTGCGGCCGGCGCGCATCGCGTCGGTGCTGCGCGAAACGGGCGCCGACGTGATAGCCCTTCAGGAGGTCGTGAGCGTCGAGGACGACGCGCGGCGCGAGATGCACCAGGCCCGCTTCATCGCCGAAGAGCTCGGCTACGAATACCGGGTCGGCGAGAACCGCAAGCACCAGGGCGGCTCCTACGGCAACGTCGTGCTCACCCGCATGCCCGTCGAGCGCTGCTGCAACTTCGACATCACATGGCGCTGGCGCGAGCCGCGCGGCTGCCTGCGCGTTGACGTGCGGCTCGGCGATGGCGGCGCCGCGCCCGTGCTGCACGTCTTCAACGTACACCTCGGCACGGCCTACATGGAGCGGCGCAACCAGGGGCGCCGCCTCGT
>DASPKR010000427.1:0-6377 GCA_035627975.1 Pyrinomonadaceae bacterium
GTGCAGTTGGAGCGGCGCCGCGACGCGTTCGCCGTCCGCAGCGCCGCATACGTCCCGCTGCCCGCGGGGCTACTGCGGCCCAACTTCGACGAGCCGAACGTCTCCGACCCCGCCGAGCTGGCCGGCGCGCTCGCGCACCTCGTCGAGAGCGCGGGGCTTGCGAAGCGCCGCCGCTGGTCTGTAGCGCTTCCCGAGGCGGCGACGCGCACCTCGATACTGACGATGGAGTCCGGCGGCGTCTCGCGCGCGGAGGGCGAGGAGATGCTCCGCTGGAAGATAGAGCGCACGGTGGGCGCGCCGCTCGAAGAGGTTCGCGTCTCGCGCGAGGCGCTCGCGCCCGACTCGCAGGGGCGGCCCCGCCACCTCGTTAGCGCAGTGCGCCTCTCCGTGCTCGCCGAGTACGAGTCGGTCTTCGCCTCGCTCGGGTGGGACGCCGGGTTGATTCTGCCGCGCCACATGGGCGAGGCCTGGTGGCTCATGCGAGAGGGGGCGGGCTCGCCCGACTCGCTGCTGGTGAGCTCGCACGCCGACGGGTTCACGGCCGTCATACTGCGCGCGGGCCGGCCGCTCTACGTGCGCGGCGTCATCTGCGAGGTGGAAGACCGCGCCGACGAGCTATACCGCTTCCTCCTCTTCTACCGCGACCGCGACGCGCGCCCCGAGGACGAGGGCGCCCCGCCGCCGCCCGTGCCGCGCGAGAGGATAGGGCGGCTGCTCGTCGCCGGGCCGGGCCTCGACGAAAGCCAGGCCGGCGCGCTCGTCGAGGAGACGCTCTCGGTGCCGCCGCGCGCCGTCCGGCCCGAGGACGTGCGACTCTCGTTCCCGCCCGCCGAGCTCGACTTCCGCCAGATGGCCGCGCCCGCCGGCCTCGCCGCCCTCGCGTGGGCGTGAAACTTCCCGGCCCCGCGGCGCGTAAAATATTGGCGCCATGACCGCACACGCAGTCTCACTCAAAAAAATAGCAGCGCTCGCCGACGTTGACTTAGTCCGGCGCGCCATCGCGGGCCGCGAGGACGGCTTCGAGGAGTTGGTGCGCCGCTACCAGCGCCCCATAGTGGCCTACGTCTATCGCATGGTGGGCGACTACGACGCGGCGCTCGACCTGGCGCAGGAGGTCTTCATCAAGGTCTATAACTCGCTCGGGCGCTACCGCCCCGAGTTCAAGTTCTCGACCTGGATCTACCGCATCGCGCACAACGCCGCCATAGACCACCTGCGGCGAGAGGGCTCGGCGCGCACCGAGGAGCTGGAGGTCGAGGGCGAGGGCGGCCGCGCCTTCGAGAAGCCCCTCGCGAGCAAGGCCCCGACGCCTGAGCAGGAGAGCGAGCGTCGCGAGCGCCGCGCCGAGATAGAGGAGGTCGTCGGCCAGCTCCCGCCCGCCTACCGCGAACTCATCGTGCTCCGCCACGCGAACGACCTCAGCTACGACGAGATAGCGGAGGTGACGGGCCTGCCGCTCGGCACGGTCAAGAACAGAATCTTCCGCGCGCGCGAAGCCATGCGCGAGCTCTTCGAGGCGCGCGGCATCACGGGGATGTAAAGAGGGCGATGAAGGACGGCACGCAGTCGGGCAGTGGCGGGCGTTGCGCCGAGGCGGCGCTCGCGGCCGCCTACCTCGACGGCGAGCTTGGCGTCGGCGCCGCCGCACAGTTCGAGCGCCACTCCCGAGCTTGCGCGGACTGTTCCGACGCGCTCAGGGAGCAGCGCCGGCTCCTCTGCATGCTCGAAGCCGCCTTCGACGAGACCTTCTCGAAGGGCTCGGCGCCCGCGCTCCCCGACAACTTCGCGCGCGAGGTCAGCGCGCGCGCCCGCTCCGACATGAGCGGCGTGCGCGCGCCCTGCGAGCGCAGGCGCGCGCTCAAGATTTGCGCGGCGCTCTCGGCGGCCGCCTTCGTGCTCACGGGCTTCGGCGCGCTCGACGCGGCGCTCGCGCCCGTCTGGGACGCGGCGCGCGCCGCCGGGGCTCTCGCCGGGCTTGCGGGCCGCGCCGCGGCCGACGCGGGGACGGGCGCGGGGCTCGTGATGCGCGCCGCGGGGGGGCGCCTCGTCACGGGCCACGCGCTGCTGCTCGTCTTGCAGTTGGCGGCGCTCGCGTGCGCGCTCCTGCTCCTGCTGTGGCTCATAAGCGGCTACCGCCGCGCGCGCGCGAGCGACTGAACCGAGCGGGCCGAGGCTACGGAAGTTCGACGGCCAGCCCCGACCGGCTCCCGACGGAGCGCCGGGCGCTGGCCTTCCTTTTCCCGAGAGACGCCGAAAGAATGATCTCACCACAGAGGCACACAGCCGGCGGGGGCGTCGCGGAGGTCTTGTCTGTCCCCATGCCGGCCCCGCGCCTCCGCGGTGAACTGGCCTCGCTGCTGCCTAAGGTGGCGGCCGTCGCGCTGCTCCTGCTGCTCGCCCCGGCCGCGGGCAGGGCGCAAGGCGCGGGCGATGAGCTCGTTGTTGACGGCTCGTACTCCGGCGACGTGTTCGGCGTCGGGCGCACCGTCAGGGTTCGGGGCGAGGTGAAGAAGGGCGTCATAGCCTTCGGCGGCGACGTGATAATAGAGGGGCGAGTCGAGGGCGACGCGGCCGCCATCGGGGGCTCGGTCACGCAGCGCGCCGGCTCATACGTCGGCGGCGACGTGATGGTCTTCGGCGGCGAGTACAGGCGCGAGGGCGAGACGGGCCGCAACCCCGCGGCCAAGACCATCATGTACGCGGGCTACGAGCAGGAGCTTCGGGGACTTGCGCGCAACCCCGCCTCGATACTCTCGCCGCAGTTCTCGTTCGCCTTCCTGGGGCTGAGACTGCTGGCAGTCCTCTTCTGGTTCATCGTCTCGACGGCGCTGACGGCGGTCTCGCCCGGCGCGGTCGGCCGCGCGGGCGCCCGCCTACAGCTCAAGTTCGGGCGCGTCGTGCTCATCGGCCTGCTGGGCGCGGTCGTGGTGGGGCCGGGCGTCGCCGCGTCGCTACACTTCCTGCCGCCCGTGCTCGGGCTGCTCGTAGGCTTCACGGCGCTGCTGCTGCTCCTGCTCTCCTACCTCTTCGGCCGAGTCGTCATACACGCCGTGACGGGCCGCTGGCTACAGCGCGTGCTGCTGCCCGAGGAGAAGCGCTCGGAGTCGGTCGCGCTCCTCCTCGGCGCCGCCTTCTGGGCGCTCGTGCTGGCGCTCCCATACGTCTGGCCCGTGCTCGTCACGGCGCTCGTCGTCGTAAGCCTCGGCCTCGCGCTCACGGCGCGCTACCGCATGGGCTGGCGCCGCGCCTGAAATAATTTCGGGTTAAAGAGAAGAGGGTTGACGACGGTGCGGCTGTCGTCAACCCTCTTCGGTTTCTACTCCGCGGCCCGCGGTCACGGGGCGGCCGGATAGACCATCGTGAGCGGGTCGGGGAGAGGTATGCGGCGCAGCGTGCCGAGCTTGGCGAGCGAGTGCTGCGGGCGGTCGGGGTTGCCCTTCGTGATGTCGTCAATGTTGCCGACGACGAGGATGACCAGCTTGTCGGGCGCCAGGTACTTCTGCGCGACGCGCTGCACGTCCTCGGCCGTGACGGCGCGGACGCGCTCGCGGTACTTGTCCCAGTAGTCGGCAGGGCGCTTCGTGTACTCGTCCTGCGCGAACGTGCCGGCTATCTGCGCCGCGGTGGCGAAGAAGCGCGGGAAGATTTCGACGGCGGAGTTCTTGGCCGTCTCCAACTCCTCGGGGGTCACCTTCGACGTGCGCATCCGGTTTATCTCTTCCATCACGATGTCTATGGCCTGTGCGGTCGTCGGGCTCTTCGACTGGAACGACGCCTCGAACGTGCCGGGGTAATAGACGCCGAGCCCGTAGTCCGACCCGGCGCTGTATGCGAGGCCCTCGTCGGAGCGGACGCGCGACATGATGCGTGAGGTGAAGCCGCCGCCGCCGAGTATGTCGTTCATTATCGTCAAGGCGAAAGCGTCCGGGTTGTCGCGCATGTCGCCGAGGTGGCCGATGGTTACGCGGCCCTGGTTCACGTCGGCCTTGTGCACGGCATAGACGCCGGCGACCGGCGTGTGCGTCGGCTTAGGCACGCCGGGGACGGCCTCCTTGCCGACGGGCCAGCCCTGCATGGCCGCCTCGAGTTTGGCGAGCATCTGCTTCGTGTCGAAGTCGCCGGAGACGGCGAAGATGAAGTTGCCAGGGTGGTAGTAGCGCTTGTGGAAGGCCGCCATGTCTTCGCGCGTGACGGACTCGATTGACGCCTTCGTCGAGAACTTCGTCGAGAAGTGCTCGCCGCGCATCAAGCGCTCCCACTCGCGCGCCTCTATGGTCGAGGTGTTGTCGTTGCGCCGCTCCATCGCCTGTAGCACCTGGCTCTTGGCGAGCTTCAGCCGCTCCTCGTTAAAGGCCGGGTTCTTCAGCATGTCGAAGTAGAGGGCGAGGCCCTGGTCAACGTCCTTCGCGAGGACGTTGAGGCCGGCGCCCCCCTGCGTGGCGCCGATGGAGCTGGAGATGTTGGCGGCGAGGAAGTCGGCGGCCTCGTCGAACTGCTCGGGCGTCTTCGACGTGGTGCCGCCCGCGCGCATCTGCCCGCCGGTCAGGGACGCGAGCCCCTCCTTGCCGGCCGGGTCGAGGTACGAGCCCGTGCGGACGATGGTCGAGACGTTGACGAGCGGCAGGTCGTGATCCTCTACAGCATAGACGACGGCGCCGTTGGAGAGTACGTGGCGGTAGTTGTCGCGCTTGGGCGGCGTGTAGCTCAGGGGCGCGAACTTGAGCTGGGTCGGGTGAGCCGGTATGTCGGCCGGGCGCTGCTGCTGCTGCGCCTGCGCGGCGGCGGGCGCCGCGAGCGAGAGCGTGAAAAGTGTGAAGGCGAGGAACGCCGAAAGAAGCTTCCTGTTAGTCATTACTGCTTACCCCCTTCGAGCTGCTTGATGCGGTCTTCCAGCATCTTCTTCATCACCTGAAACGCCTTCTGCTTATCGGCCGGGACGCTGCCGGCCTGCTGCTCGATCTGCGCGAGGGCGGCCTTGAGCTGTTCGAGCTTCGCCTGCGCGAGCATCCCGCGCATGCGCCCGACCTGCGCCTTCTCCTCGTCGGAGAGCCCGGCGAGCGCGGGGTCTTCCGCTGCGGCGGCGGCCGCCCCTTCTGCCTTCTTCGTGTAGTAGAGGGCGATGGTGCGGTTCTCGGGCTTGAAGTAGGTGTTGACGACGCGCTGTATGTCGGCCGGCGTGACGGCCTGGTAGCGCGCGGGGTCTGTGTTGATTGTCTCCCAGCCGCGCGTGTTGTCGCGCAGAAGGAGTTGAACCATCAGGCCGAAGTTGGACTGAAGGCCGCGGAAGGTGTTCGCGGCGTACTGGTTCTTGACCTTCTGAAGCTCCTGCTCGGGGACGAGCTCCTTCTGAAGGCGCTCGATCTCCTTGAAGAGCGCCTGCTCTACGTCCTCGGGCTTGCGGCCGGGCTTGGCGACGCCGCTAAGCTCGAAGTAGCCCTCGTACTTCAGGCTGTTCTGGTTCGAGCCGGCGTTGTTGGCGACCTGCTGTTCGAGCACGAGCGACTTGTAGAGGCGGCCCGTGCGGCCGTTCAGCAGGCTCGATAGCACGGAGAGGGCGAAGCTGTCGGGGTGGCCCTCGGCGACCGTGTGATAGCGGACGCGCGCCTGCGGGACGGTCTCGGCGTAGGCGACCATGCGCTTCTCGGCGAGCTGCGGCATCTCGCGCGTCCGCACCGGCTCGGGCTCGCGCGGGCCGCGCGGCAGGCGGCCGAAGTAGCGCTTGGCGAGCTCGACGGCCTGCGCCGGCTCGAAGTCGCCGACGAGGCAGGCGGTCAGGTTGTTGGGCGCGTAGTTGACGGCGAAGTATTCGAGGGCCTCCTCGCGCGTGATGCCTTCGAGGTCAGAGGGCCAGCCGACGACGGGCCAGCCGTAGGGCGAGGACTGCCAGAACATTGACTCGTACATCTCGTTGAACTTGCCGGTGGGCGTCGAGTCCGTCCGGAGGCGCCGCTCCTCGTGAACAACGTCGCGCTCGGAGTAGAACTCCCGGAAGACGGGGCTCTTCAGCCGGTCTGACTCCATCCAGAACCAAAGCTCCAGCTTGTTGGCCGGGACGTTGATGAAATAGACGGTGAAGTCGTTCGAGGTGCCGGCGTTCATCCCAGAGGCGCCGGCCGTCGTGTAGATGCGGTCGAACTCGTCCTTGACCATCAGCTCCTTCTCGCGCTTCGTCAGCTCCTCGAACTTGGCGAGGAGCTGCTTGTGGCGCTCGGAGCGGAACTTCGGGTCTTTCGGGTCGGAGATTTCGCCGAGCGTGGCTTTCCGGATCAGGCCCTGCTCCTCGCGGCGAATCTCGGCGCGCACCTGATCCATCTCTTTTATGAGCTTCAGATTTTCTTCGATGTTCTTGGTGCCGACGGTGTGCGTTCCCTTGAACA
>DASPKR010000428.1:0-2243 GCA_035627975.1 Pyrinomonadaceae bacterium
CTTCGTACCGCCGATGTCTCCGGCTATTATCATGGTCTCTCTTTAGTGTCCCCCGCTTCCCTCTTCCTCAAACACCCGCCGACCTGAGCATGCGCGCCGCGAAAGCGACCGAGCGCTCGTAAACCCGATCGCGCGTGAGAATTTCGAGCTCGGCGCTCAGGCGCTGACCCTCGCTGCGCAGTTCGTATCCGAGCACTCGCCCGACCGCGTGGCCGCCCGCCGTCCTCGCCCCCGTCTCTAGCTTCGACTCGCCCGCCCGCAGCCTCACGCAGAACTCGTCGCCCGCGGCCGTCTCGATCAGGAGGGAGGTTAGCATGCCGTCTCGCCCGGCCGCGTCCTCGGTCGGCGCGAGCGAGACTTCGACCGTGCGGCCGCCCGCGTTGAGCTTGAAAGAAGCGCCGCCCTCATCATCATTAACTTTGCCGTCTTCCGGCTCCCACCCGAGCGAAGTGGCGAGCCAGCCCACGGCGAGCAGCGCCTTCGGCGCGACTTCATGCGGCGAGCGGTCGGGCGGGTCGTAATCGAGCCGCACGCGCTCGATGCCCGTGAGCGAGTCGCGGTAGGCCGCAACGTCCCAGAAGCCAGCGACGAGCGCACGCCAGGAGGTTAGCCGCCCCCAGTTGATGTCGCTCAGCCGCAGACGGCCCCTTCGCCCGTCGAGAACGTCGGCGAGGCGCAGCAGGTCTGCGTGCGGATTGTCTGACGCGGCCGAGTCTATCACGACGCGGTCGGCCATCTCCGAGAGGCGGTCGAAGAGGCGGTCGTCGTAGTGCGGTATGTCGCGCCACCAGAGGAAGACCGGCACGTCCGGCACCAGCAGCGGTGCGACTGCCGTCGAGGCCGTCGCGACGGCCGCGCCGCCCGCCTCGATTGTCACCTGCTCCCCGCAGATGCGCTTCGCCCCGCGCGAGGATAGCTGGCAGCGCGTCGAGATGTAGGCGTCGAGGCGCGGTTCGGCCGCATCGCGGTCGGCCGCGAGCACGATGGCGCGGCAGGGGTGGCGCTCGATGACTTCGTCGAGCAGCGCGACGACGTGCGCGTGCTCCTCCGCCCCCTCCGAATAGACGACGAGGTTCAGAGCGCAGGCGCGAATCACGCCGCCGTCTTCGCCCGACATCCCGGCCCAGACGGCAGTCAGTTCCTTCTCCAGACGCGCGGCGTCTATGCCTTTAAGCGCCGAGAGCGAAACCGTGCTTGCTTGCGTCTCCATACCCGTCGAATGATTTCAGGGCCGCCGCCACTTGCGGCCGAAGCGTTCGAGCACGTCGAAGGAGGCTTGCGGCCCCCACGAGCCGGCCTCGTAGTTGGGGAAGCCCGCCCCGGCGCGGTCTTCGCCCCACGCGTCGAGGATGGGCATGACGAGCTCCCAGCCGCGCTCGGTCATGTCGGCGCGGGCGTAGAGTGTGGAGTCGCCGAGTATGCAGTCGAGTATGAGCCGCTCGTAGGCTTCGGCGAGCTGGACGCCGAACGAGGCGCCGTAGCGGAAGTCCATGTTCACGTCGCGTATGCGCGTGAGCTGGCCCGGCACTTTGGCGGCGACGCGCATGGTTATCCCCTCGTCGGGCTGTATGCGTATGACTAACTGGTTGGGCGCGACGTGCTCCATCGCGTCGCCGAAGAGCTGGTGCGGCGCGGCGCGGAACTGTATTGCGATTTCGGTGACGCGCTTCGCGAGCCGCTTGCCCGAGCGTATGTAGAAGGGGACGCCCGACCAGCGCCAGTTGTCGAACCACATCGTTATCATGGCGTAGGTCTCTGTCGTCGAGTCGGGCGCGACGCCCTGCTCTTCGCGGTAGCCGGGGACGGGCTTCCCGCCGATGGAGCCGGCCCCGTACTGTCCGCGCACGCACTCGGCGCGGACGCGCTCCGGCGTGAAGGCGCGGGCCGAGTGCATGGCCTTAATCTTTTCGTCGCGCACGTCCTCGGCCGAGAGCGTGGCGGGCGGCTCCATCGCGACGAGGGAGAGCACTTGGAAGACGTGGTTCTGGATCATGTCGCGCACAACGCCCGACTTCTCGTAGTAGCCGCCCCGGCCCTCGACGCCCACGGTCTCGGCGTTCGTAATCTGCACGTGGTCAACGTACTGCCGGTTCCACATCGGCTCGAAGATGCCGTTGGCGAAGCGGAAGACCAGAAGGTTCTGGACGGTCTCTTTGCCGAGGTAGTGGTCTATGCGGTAAATCTGCCGCTCGTCGAGGTGCCGGAGAATCTGCCGGTTCAGCTCGCGGGCGCTGTCGAGGCTC
>DASPKR010000429.1:0-6775 GCA_035627975.1 Pyrinomonadaceae bacterium
AGGCGCGGGAAGCCGCGCGGCGGCTGCACCTTTATCTTCAGCTTGTGCCACTTGCCGTCGTTGGCGAAGTTCGTGGGGCGGTAGCCGATGGAGTACTGCGTGCGAAGCTCGAGCGCTATGCGCTCGAAGGTGTCGTTCATCTCGGCGCCGGTCGATGGGAAGAACGCCTTGCCGCCCGAGACGCCCGCGAGCTCTTCGAGTATGGCGCGGCCGCCGTAGCCGAGCGTCTGGTCGTCGTGGCTGCTGAGTATGCCGACGGCGTAGATGATCACGTCGGACTCTTTAAGCAGCCTGCGGAGCTCCGAGAAGGTGTAGCGCGAGCTGTTGTCCTGCCCGTCCGATATGAGCAGGACTGCGCGCTTCTGGTGCGTGCCGCGCGTGACCTTCTCGACGCCGAGGTAGCAGGCGTCGTAGAGCGCCGTCTGCCCCTTCGTCTGCACGAAGGTGAGCTTCTGCATGAGAGAGTCGCTGTCGCGCGTGCGGTCCAGGAGGAGCTGCGCGCGGCTGTTGAAGCCTATCAGGAAATACTCGTCGCGCGAGTGGCTCGTGTCTATGAAGCGGGCGAGGGCCTCGCGCGCGCGCATGATCTTGTCGCCGCCCATCGAGCCCGACACGTCGAAGATGACGCCCAAAGAGACGGGCGCGTCCTCGTCCGAGAAGAAGGTTATCTCCTGCGGCACCTTGTCGTCCAAGACCGTGAAGGCGTTCTTGCCGAGGCCAGTGACGAAGCGCCCGTAGGTGTCAGTGACGGTGACGGTCAGGGTTATCAGGTCGGTGTGGACGATGACGGGCTTCTGGTCTTCGCCTATGACTGCGGGGACGACCATCGGGCCGGCCGCCGCGCCCGTGGCCGAGGCGCGCGAGTTCGCCGCCGGGACCGGCGAGCCCTTCTGCGCGGCCGCATCGGCCGTCGGCGTCGTTGTAGGCGCCGCCGCGGCTGGGGCGGCGGGCTTCGTGCCCTGCTGCTGCTCTTCGGCTTTCGGCTCGGACGAAGGGGTGGGGCCGCCCGTCTGCTGCCGGGCCGCGGCGGCGCCCGGCCAGGCAAGCGCGGGCGCGGCTATGAGGAAAGAGACGAGCGCTACTCTTCGGAGAGACACCGTCCTCGGCGTTCTCATTTTAACCCTCCTGACTCTGTTTGGGCGGGCTCAGAGGGAAGGGGCCGGCGCGGGCCTCGCTGATTTTGACAGCCGGCCCGTGTGCCTTGCGGCGGCCGCCCGGCCGGCTTTTCGGCCTATGCCGCCGGGCGCGCCCTTCCTGCTTGTCCGCTGAAGCGCAAACGGAAGATGGGGAGACATCCTCTTTCCTTCCGGCGCATTGTAGAACGCGCCGCGCGCCCGGCGCAACAAACATCTGTGCCCCAACTTTGTGGCGAGATTATCTCCGCGAAACTTCGCGGCCGTCAGCGCGTGAAAGTCTGTGGCGGTGGGCCGGCGGGCGCGCGGCGTGCTATAATTCGGCGTCAAACGGGGGCCGGATTCCTCCCGCCGGAAGACCGAAGCGCCCCCGTAAAACCCCCTTTTTAGAAGCGGAAAGAGAATGGCCGAGTTCATCTGTCGGTTGGGGACGCCCGCGGGCGAGGTCGTGACGCGCACCGTCGAGGCGGCGGGCGTCGGCGAGGCGCGCGTGCGCCTCGAGTCGGAGGGCTTCCGCGTCTTCTCCGTCACGCCCCCGAAGACTGCCGGGGCGGCCGCCCTCACGCTCGGCGGCAAGGGCGGCACCACCCCGCGGGTAAAGCCCGGCGACTTCCTCCTCTTCAACCAGCAGCTCGCAGCCATCATACGGGCCGGCATCCCCATATTGCAGGCCGTCTCGATGCTTCGCCGGCGTGCCGCAAGCTCACGCCTCCGGGCCGTGCTCTCAGACGTGGAGGATAAGATTCGCTCGGGGATGGCGCTCTCGCAGGCGTTCGCGGCGCAGGGGCCGATTTTCCCGCGCATCTACACGGCCTCGATCCTCGCGGGCGAGCGCTCCGGCGCGCTCGACGACGTGCTGGCGCGCTACGTCGCCTACATGCGGCGCGGCGTCGAGATAAGGCGGAAGATTCGCGGGGCGCTCGCCTACCCGCTCTTCCTGCTTGCTGCCTCGATGGGGATGGTGGCGTTCCTTACGGCCTACGTCGTGCCGCGAATGTCTTCGCTCTTCGAGGGCTTCAACCGCGAGCTGCCGGCCGTGACGGCCGTCGTCATAGGCATCTCGAACTTCGTCGCGGCGAACCTCTACTGGATAGTCCCCGCCCTAATCCTCGGCGCCGTGGCGCTCTTCCTCTGGTCGAAGACGCCGGGCGGCGCGCTCGCCATAGACCGCCTGCTGCTCAGGCTCCCCATCGTGAGCGTGCTGATAAAACAGTTGGCCGTGGCGCAGGTGACCAGGAGCCTCGCCACGCTCCTTGCGGGCGGCATCACGCTCGTCGAGTCTTGGGAGATAGCGGCCGAGTCCATCACGAACAAGGAGCTGCGTGCGCGAAGCTCCGCGACGCTGCCGATGATACGCGAGGGGCGCTCGTTCACGGATAGTTTGGAGTCGGCCGGCTGGTTCCCCCTGCTCGCCCTGGACATGATTGGCGTGGGCGAGCGCTCCGGGAGCCTCCGCGAGATGCTGGAGGAGGTCGCCGAGTTCTACGACCGCGAGTCCGAGGTGCGGCTCGAACAGTTGACGCAGGTCTTGGAGCCTGCCATCCTTCTGGTGATGGGCGGCGTGGTCGTCACGATCCTGCTCGCCATCTATCTGCCGATCATCCAGTCCATTTCGAACATAGGCCTGAAGGGCCGCTAGGCAATCCCCCGCCGCGTTTAACGCATCGAACAGACTCATGAGCACGGAAAAAGAGGCCGCCATTGCCACGACGCCCCCGCCCGCCCGCGGCGTCACGGCCGCGCTGAACCTGCCGCCGCACCTCGACGAGCACACACCGCCCGAGGTGCGCGCCGCCTGCGAGCTCGCGCGCCGCTACCGGCTCCCCTACGTTGACCTGCTCCCGCCCGACGGCGAGTCGCCGATTGACTATTCGCTCCTCGGCGAGCTGCCCGTTGACCTGATGGTGCGCCACCAGTTCGTGCCCCTGCGCCGCGAGGGCCGCCGCCTCCACATCGCGATGGCCGACCCGACCGACCTGGAGCGCCTGGACGAGATAGCCTCGGCGCTTCACGCGCGCATAATCCCGCACGTCGCGACGGCCGGCGCGATAGAGGTGGTTCTGAGGAAGGGCGACGCCACGCAGCGAGTGCTTCAGGAGGCGGCCTCCGGCTTCCGCATCTCGCTCGTCAAGGAGACCGAGCAGGGCGAGGAGGTCTTAGACCTCGACCGGCTGGCGACCGACAGCGACATGTCGCCCATCATCAAGCTGGTTGACACCATCATCTACAACGCGATGGAGTCGCGCGCCTCCGACATACACATCGAGACGGGCGACACGGCCGTCCACGTCAAGTACCGCATAGACGGCGCGCTCTACGAGAAGGTCGAGCCCATAGACATCGCCTACCACTCGACGCTCATCTCGCGCATAAAGGTCATGTCGGAGCTCGACATCGCCGAGCGGCGCATCCCGCAGGACGGCCGCTTCCGCGTGCGCTACAAGGGCCGGAACGTTGACTTCCGCGTCTCCATCATGCCGACCATCCACGGCGAAGACTCCGTCATACGTATTCTGGACAAGGAGCAGATAAACGAGCAGTTCCGCAACCTCACGCTCGACGTGGTGGGCTTTTCCGCCCGCGACATACGCGACTTCCGCCGCTACATCGCCGAGCCCTACGGCATGGTTCTCGTCACGGGCCCTACGGGGTCGGGCAAGACGACCACCCTGTACGCGGCGCTGAACGAGATTCGGAACGATGAAGACAAGATAATCACCATCGAAGACCCCGTGGAGTACCAGCTCCACGGCATCACGCAGATACCCGTCAACGAGAAGAAGGGCCTGACGTTCGCGCGCGGCCTGCGCTCGATCCTTCGCCACGACCCCGACAAGATAATGGTCGGCGAGATACGCGACAACGAGACGGCGCAGATAGCCATCCAGTCGGCGCTGACGGGCCACCTGGTGTTCACGACCGTCCACGCCAACAACGTCATTGACGTCATCGGCCGCTTCCTGAACATGGGGGTGGAGCCCTACAACTTCGTCTCGTCTCTGAACTGCGTGCTGGCGCAGCGGCTCATCAGAATGCTCTGCCACATCTGCAAGCGCCCCTACGACATAACCGACCAGGAGCTTGTCGAGTCGGGCCTCAGGCCCGAGGAGCACCGCCACCGCGTCTTCCACATGAGCGTCGGGTGCGACGCCTGCAATCACACGGGCTACCGCGGTCGGACGGCCATACATGAATTGCTGAACCTCTCGGACAACATACGCGAGATGATCGTGGCGCGCCGCCCCGGCTCCGAGGTGCGCCGCGCGGCCGAGGCGGAGGGGCTGCGCTCTCTGCGCGAGTCGGCGCTCGAGAAGGTCTTCGAGGGGCTCTCCACGCTGCACGAGATAAACCGCGTCACGTTCGTCGAAGAGGTGAAGATGAACGGCGACGAGATGGTGATGGCGAGATAGAAGGCGGAAGGCCGCAGGCAGTAGGCGGCCTTAAGAGCCTTGCCGGGAGCCGCGCCGCCCAGGGCGCAATGTTTTAACCGCCTTCTGCTCTCCGCCTCCTTCCCGACTTGTGAGCGCGTCTTTAAGGAACTATTATTACGGCCCCGGCGTGTAAACAGACCGTGGGGCGCCGCGCAGACAACAGGCTCCTCCCCGACGACCAGGTTTCACCGGGGCCGGCCGCTCGCACGGGCCGCCCGGTCTTGAGCGGACGGCAATAATCAAGCAGTGAGGTTCGTGATGAAATCCTTTGCTCGTGCGCGCGCGGTCGCGGCGCTCCTCCTGATGTTCGTGCTCCTGGCCTCGCCGGTCGCGGTGCTGGCTAAGAAGGGCGAGAAGAACTACAAGCGCGGCCTTCAGCACGAGCAGGCGCAGCAGTGGGAGAAGGCGGCGCAGGAGTTCGCGCTGGCGGTCGCGGCCAACCCCTCGGACACCGAATACCAGCTCCACTACCGCCGCGCCATCTTCAACGCCTCGCAGACCTTCATGACGAAGGGGCGCGCTCTCGCCGACCAGGGCGACTACGTGGGGGCCTACAACGCCTTCCGCCAGGCTTACGGCTACGACCCCGTGAACGAGCTGGCCGCGCAGGAGATGGCGCGCGTGCTGCGCTTGCAGCGCGAGAAGGAGGGCAAAGACCCGGAGATGGCGCCGACCTCCATGCGCGGCGCCAACAGCGTCGGCCCGTCGGCGACCGCGGGGCCGGCGCGCGCTAACGGCGCGAACGGCTCGGCGCAGGACTCGGCGCCGCCCGCGCGCTCCGAGCAGCTTCAGACCATACAGTACAGCGGCGAGCTCGAAGCCTTCATCCGCCGCCTGGCCGACGAGCTGAACCTCAACGTCGTCTTCGACCAGAACTTCTCGCAGGTCAAGCGCACCATCAACGTCCGCTGGAAGGACATAACGCCGGCGCGCGCCCTCGACTACATCTTCATGTCGCAGGGGCTCTTCTTCCAGAAGCTCGACCGCCGCACCATACTCGTCGCCGACCAGTCGAAGCGACCGCAGTACCAGCAGCTCGTACTGCGCACCTTCTACCTCTACAACATCAAGCCGACGGACGCGCGCCAGCTCTTGACTGGCGCGCTCCCCGCGAACGCCGGCCGCCAGCCGACCTTCGTCGAGAACGCCAACACCAACTCGATAACGGTTCGCGACACGCCCGAGAACATACGCACCATCGAGAAGCTGCTCCGAAGCGTTGACAAGGATCGCTCCGAGGTTGTCATGGAGGTCTCCATCTACGAGGTATCGCGCACGGACTTGCTGCAACTCGGCAACCAGATAGGCGACGCGACCACGCTCGGCAACCTCGGCGGCGTGCAGCCCGGCTCGTTCCTCATTGGCGGCGCGCGCCAGCTAGCCGCGGGGACGAGCGGTGTGTTCCCGCTCTCGACCGGCGTCGGCCTTCTCATCCCGGCGACTCGCCTCTCGGCCCTGTCCGACAAGAGCAACACCCGCCTCATCTTCTCGACGCAGGTTCACGCCTTCGACGACGAGAAGAGCGAGACGCGCATCGGCGAGAAGGTTCCCGTACAGACCGCCGCGGTCTATAACGGCCTGACGACGGCGCCGTCCACGGGGACGCCCAACAACAACGCCGCCGCCAACAACGTCTTCGGCAACGGCTACCCCGTCATCCAGTACGAGGACACGGGCCTCGTGCTCGACTTCAAGCCGAAGGTCTATCCGAACCAGGACGTGCAGGTCACGATGAACATCGAGACCAAAGACGCGAAGGGCGGCACGCTCACTCCGACCTTCACGCAGCGGAAGATTTCCGGCGTGGCGCGCATCCCGAACGGCAAGACCATGATGATCGCCAGCGTCGCGCAGGATCGCGAGGAGCACGGGCGCACGGGGCTGCCGCTCGTCGGGCTCATACCCATCCTCGGCCGCCTGTTCTCGACGCCTACGCGCAACAACCGCGAGTCGGACGTGGTGATAACGATGACGCCGCGCGTCCTGCGCGCGCCCAGCATCACGCCCGAGGACGAGGTTGACAGGCCCACGGGCTCGATGCAGACGCCGCAGGCCCCCTCGCTCGAAGCCATGATCATCGAGGCCGAGCGCGAGGAGCAGCTCGCGCGCGCGCGCCAGCTCCCGACCAACCAGACCATACAACTGCCCGCGCAGCCCGGCGAGGAAGTGAGCTTCGTCCCCGCGCCCAAGCCGTTCGCCGACGCGGCCGCC
>DASPKR010000430.1:0-3434 GCA_035627975.1 Pyrinomonadaceae bacterium
CGCGCGGGCAGACGGGCTGGGCGACCCAGAGCGACACGGAAGTCGTCTTGAAGAGCCTGGCGTCGGAGGGCGAGCGCGCCGTCCACGGCTGGAACGGCATGTTCGCAGTCGCCGCGTGGGACGCGCGCCGCAAGCGCCTGACGCTCATACGCGACCGCATGGGCGTCAAGCCCCTCTATTACTTCTGGGACGGCCGCACGCTCCTCTTCGCCTCGGAGATAAAGGCGCTGTTGGCTTCCGGCCTCATCGAACGTCGCGTCAACCGACAGGCCGTCTGGGACTACCTGACCTACCGCTACGTGCCTGAGCCGGAGACCGCGTGGGAGGGTGTGCGGAAGCTCCCGCCGGGCCACCTGCTTCGGTGGGAGGCGGGCGGGGAGCCCGAGATCGTGCGCTACTGGGAGACCGACGCCGTAGCGGACGAGCGAGAGGAGCGCACCGAAGACGAGGTTGACCGCGAGTTCGCCGCGCTCTTCCTCGACGCCGTGAACCTGCGCCTCGTCGCCTCGGACGTTCCCGTGGGGGTTTTCCTGAGCGGCGGCCTGGATTCGAGCGCGATTGCGGCCGCCGCGGTCGAGCTGGGCCACAGGAACTTTCACACCTTTTCGGTCGGCTTCGAGGATGGCGGCGAGTTCTCCGAGCTCGCTTACGCGCGCGAGGTCGCCGCCCACGTCGGCGCGCAGTACCACGAGGTCGTCGTCAACCAGAGTCAGTTCCTCGACGCGCTCCCCGAGGTCGTCTTCGCGGCCGACGAGCCTCTGGCCGATTTGACCCTGGTGCCTCTGCTCGCCGTCTCGCGCCTCGCGCGCCGCGACGTTAAGGTCGTGCTCTCGGGCGAGGGGAGCGACGAGATACTCGCCGGCTACAACCTCGACCGAATGGAGCTAGAGTGGGGGCGCGTGCGCGCGCTGCAACGCGTCCCGCGCCCGCTGCTTGCGTCGGGCGCCGCGCTCTCGCGGCTCGCCCTGCCGGAAAGGTACGGGCGCCGCGCGCGGCGCGTGACGGAAGTCCCGCTCGCCGACTGGAACCGCCAATCGCGCCCGCACATCACGCGCTACTTCGGGCAGGACGAAAAGACCGCCCTCTGGCCTTCGGCAGCCGCATGCGCCGACTCCGAGCGCGTGCTGGCGGCGCAGTACGCGGCGGCGCGCTCCGAAGACCCCTTGCAGCAGCTACTCTCCGTCTATCAAAAGTCCTGGCTCGTCGAAGACCTTCTGATGAAGGCCGACAAGATGAGCATGGCCGCCTCTCTCGAAGCGCGCACGCCCTTCCTCGATTACCGTCTGGTCGAATGGGCGAACCGCCAGCCGAACTGGGTCAAGGTGAGGCGCACGGGGCGGGGCCAGTACCGGACGAAAGACGTGCTGCGCCGCTTCTGCGCGCGGCGCCTGCCCCCGGGCATACTCACGCGGCCGAAGAGGGGATTCCCCGTGCCGGCCTACCGCTGGCTTCAGGACGGGCTCTCGGGCTGGGCCTCTGGCGTGCTTCTCGGCGCGGAGAGCCGGCTCGCTCGCGCCTTCGACCGAAGGGCGGTGGAGGGCGTGCTGGCGTCGGCGCGAGAGGGCGCGGGAGACGCGCCGCACCGCGCCTGGCTGCTGCTGGTCCTTGAGCTTTGGCTGCGCGCCTGGGATGTGGAATTGTAGCCGCGCGGTTCCAGGAAACGGCCCGGAAAGAGGGCCTGGGCGATGCCGTAAAATGTGATTGACAAGCGCCCGGCCGAACCGCTACAAATGATTGTGTGGCTGCTTTCCCCGAGCAGCACGTTCTTTCGCAAGGCGACGATTGTACACGATAAGGGCAAACCTGCCGCGAGGCAGGGACGCAAAGCCGTGAGTCTCCGCCCGCGCGCCCGCCCGGGGCGCCGAAGCGGAGATTGTCTGGTTGCCGAAGGCAGTCGGAGATAACCGCGACTGACGGGCAACTGTGCCGGCCGCGCGCCCTTAGCCGCGCACAAGCCGGCGCCCGAAGCCCCCCGACACAGTCGCGGACGAGGGCCGCTCCAAGCGCTTCTTTCAAACCGCCCTTCTCTTAAAAACGACGCGCGACGCGGCCGCTCTCCCCGAACGCTCTCCGCTCCCTAGAAAACCAGACGACACGACTCTTCAGCCCGCCCGGCCTACGCCTCTCAAAAAGGCGTGAGGCGCGCCCGCGTCTTCGTCAGCACCTCGAACGCCTCGCCGCCCCTCCGGCCTTGAAGAGACCGGCACTGGGCCGCGCCGGCACGGCCGTCACCGACTAAAGGCACACCCGCAGCGATGCGGGGTCGCAAAGCCAGGAGTCTCGCCCCACGCCTTTCGGCGAGATCGTCCGGTTACCGAAGTGAGGTTTTGATGTCCATCAAGCGGTCAGCCGCTCTTTCACAAAAGAGCCCGTCCTCCTTCCTTTCAACCCTACGCACTCTCCTCCTCTTCGCCCTCCTGACCGCGACCGCGCACGCTACGGCCGCCGCCGCGACCATAGCAGTTCCGGCCGGAGGCGACTTCCAGGCCGCGCTCTACGCGGCCCAGGCGGGCGACATCATCACGCTAGAGGCGGGCGCTACTTACGTAGGCCCCTTCACGCTGCCTAACAAGACGGGGACAGGGACGGACGCCGACTGGATAACGATACGCACCTCGGCCCCAGACTCCGCGCTGCCCGCGCCGGGCGAGCGCATCACGCCGGCATACGCGCCGCTCATGCCGAAGCTGCTCTCGCCGGGCCGCGGCGAGGCCGCGCTCCAGACAGAGCCCGGCGCGCACCACTACCGCTTCATAGGCGTGGAGTTCGGCCGGGTCAATTCGTCGGCGGTCGTGTATGACCTTGTGAAGCTGGGCGACGGTAGCCCTGCGCAGAACACGCCCGAGGAGGTGCCGCACCACCTCACCCTCGACCGCTGCTACATCCACGGCGACGACGGCGACCTCAAGCGCGGCATCTCCTTGCAGAGCGCCCACACCGAGATAGTCGGCTGCTACGTCTCCGAGTTCCACGTTCGCGGGCAGGACACTCAGGCGGTGGCGGGCTGGAACGGCCCCGGCCCCTACCGCATAGTGAACAACTACCTGGAGGGCGCCGGCGAGAACCTCATATTCGGCGGCGCCCGCTCGGCCGTGCCGGGCCAGACGCCCTCCGACATACTCATCTCGCGCAACCACATCTCGAAGCCGGCCTCGTGGCGCGGCCGCTGGACCGTCAAGAACCTGCTCGAGCTCAAGCACGCCCGGAGGGTGAGGATAGAGGGGAACCTCCTCGAGCACTGCTGGCTCGACGCCCAGCAGGGCTACGCCGTGCTCTTCACGCCGCGGCCGTCGGACAGCGGCGACTGGGCGGCGGTCGAGGACGTCGAGTTCGTCAACAACGTCGTGCGCAGAGTGGCCGCCGGCGTCCACGTCTCGGGCCAGGACGACCTGTTCTCGCCGGCGCCGAAGTCGAGGAGGCTGCGCAGGGTCAGG
>DASPKR010000431.1:0-9371 GCA_035627975.1 Pyrinomonadaceae bacterium
GAGGTGTGGGGACAGCAGTACTACGGCGACACGCGCACGCTCGACGTGCACATCCGCCGCCTCCGCCAGAAGCTGGGCGACTGCGGCGGCTGCATCGAGACCGTAATAGGCGTCGGCTACCGCTTCCTCGGCTGCGCGGGCGTGGAAGAGTAACGCCGGGCGTCGTGAGAGCCCCGCCAACGTTGGGCCGGTTTTTGGCCCCCGGCGTAGGCCAAAGACGTAAGCGGCGGCCTTGCCACTCCGTCCACAATGACCCTCAGAACCGCCATAGCACTCGCGACCGCCGCCGCGCTCTTGGCCGGGTGGCTCGCCATCTACAGTGCGAGCCCCCGAACGGCGTGGGGCTTACTGGCGGCCGCCGCAGTGGGCGCCGCGGCCGCGCGCTTCTACCCGTCGGCGCTGGCAGACCGCCGCGAAGGGGGCCGCGTGGGCGCGGCCGCGCCGGGGGGCGCCGGCGCGGAAAGGCGTGACGGCGCGGGAGGGGCGCCGGGAGACGTGCCCGCGGCCGCCTTACTTAAAGTAACGATGGACAGCATGCGCGAGGGTGTCGTCGTCACCGACAACGCCATGCGCGTCGTGGCGCTGAACAACTCGGCCCGCGACGCCTTCCGCCGAGGCGGCAGCGACGCGCTGAGCCCCGGCCGCCTGAGTGACCTTACCCGCAACCCCGCCATCTACTCCGCCTTCGCCGCGGCGGTGTCCCGTGGGGTGAACGCCCACGTCAAAGTCGAGATCGAAGGGCCCGGGGGGCGGCGCATCTACGACCTGCACGTCACGCCGCTGCGGCAGCGTGAGGTCATCTACGGCAGCGACGTGCGCGGGGCAATCGGGGTCTTCTTTGACATCACGGAGCTGGAGCGGCTTGAGCGCGTCCGGCAGGAGTTCCTCTCGAACGTGAGCCACGAGCTGCGCACGCCGCTCACGGCCATCGTCACCTTCGTCGAGACGCTCGAGGGAGGCGCGCTCGAACACCCGGAAGACGCCCGCCGTTTCGTCTCCATCATCGGGCGGAACGCCGCCCGCATGCGCACACTCATTGAAGACATCATGGAGCTTTCGGCCATCGAGTCGGGCGCGTCGAAGGTGGAGGCACGGCCCGTGCAGCTCTCCCCGATAGTCCAGGAGGCCCTGCGCTCGCTGGCGGCGAAGGCCGACGCCTGCGGCGTCTCACTCTCCAACGAGGTCTTGCCGGAGGCGACCGTCCACGCCGACCCGCGGCGGCTCGAACAGATGCTCCTCAACCTGATAGATAATGCCATCAAGTTCAGCCGGCCCGGCGGCACAGTGACGATCAGCCACGAGCCGGGGGAGGGCGATTTGGTGAGCGTTAAAGACACGGGGGAGGGCATACCCCCGGAGCACCTGCCGCGCATATTCGAGCGCTTCTATCGCGTTGACCGCGCTCGCTCCCGCGAACTAGGCGGGACCGGCCTGGGGCTCGCCATCGTCAAGCACCTGGCGCGCGCGCACGGCGGCGAGGTCCGCGTGCGCTCCGCGCCCGGCGAGGGCTCGACCTTCACCATCGAACTCCCGCGAGAGCCCCGTCCCAGCACGAGCCCGGCGTGAAGGCCGGAGACTTGTCGTGAGGTATCGCCCTGCCCGCCGCTAGACGCTCGGGCGGGCTCGACATCCTTTAGATGTTGAGTTCGGCCACGTCGCTTCGCCCGCGCCTTCCTAGCCCTTTCCGGCCTATTTTCAGCCTCTTGCCCGCTGCCGCCCGGCCACTCCGGCCAGCGCAGCAAGGCTGCTCCAACTGACAGGCCGGCCCGCCGTGTGAGAGACTCGAAAGTGTCACAGGAGGGCTCGGGCGTCGTGCGCGGGCGGCCTAAAATAGGCGGCCGTCCCGCACGGTCTCCCGGCGCCGCCACGGGCGCTTTTGTTAGCCTTTTCGGGCAACTCATAAAGGCCGGGGGGATTCTGTAGGAGATGAACGTCACACACCTTGAGTGCGCGGCGTGCGGCGCCCGCCACGAGGCACGCGTGTTGCACAACCTCTGCCGCGAGTGCGGGAAGCCTCTGCTGGTTCGCTACGACCTGGAGAGGGCCGCGCGCACGCTGACGAAGGAAAGTCTGAAGGGAAGAAGATCGGACTTATGGCGATACATGGAGGTGCTGCCCGTCGGGCGCGAAGAAGGTGTCGTCTCGCTAGGCGAAGGCTGGACGCCGCTGCTCGACGCGCGCCGTCTGGGCGCGTCGCTGGGGCTCGGGAGGCTCTACGTCAAGGACGAGTCGCAGAACCCGACGCAGAGCTTCAAGGCGCGGGGCATGTCCGCGGCCGTCTCTATGGCGAAGGAGCTGGGCGCGCGTAAAGTAGCCGTACCGTCGGCGGGCAACGCCGCGGGCGCGCTCGCCGCATACGCCGCCCGAGCCGGCCTCGAAGCCCATATATTCATGCCCCGCGACACGCCCCGCGCCAACGTCATCGAGTGCGAGCAGGCGGGGGCGAGCGTGACCATCATAGACGGGCTCATCACGGACTGCGGGGCCGAAGTGGCGAGGCGCAAGGAGGCCGAGGGCTGGTTCGACGTTTCGACCTTGAAGGAGCCGTACAGGGTCGAGGGCAAGAAGACTCTGGGCTACGAGCTGGCCGAGCAGATGGGTTGGGAGCTGCCCGACTGGGTCATATACCCTACGGGCGGGGGCACTGGGTTGATAGGCATGTGGAAGGCTTTCGACGAGATGGAGCGCATGGGCTGGATAGGCCCGAAGCGCCCGCGCATGGTGACGGTGCAGCCGACGGGTTGCGCGCCCATCGTGCGCGCCTTCGAGGAGGGGAAGCGCACGGCCGAAGAGTTCGAGAACGCGGCGACCGTCGCCTCGGGCCTGCGCGTGCCGAAGGCCATAGGCGACTTCCTCATACTCGACGCCCTGCGCGCATCTAAGGGGGCGGCCATCGCCGTCTCGGACGAGGAGCTGCTCGCGGCCGTCCGCGAGATAGGGGCGGCCGAGGGGATTTTCGTAGCGCCAGAGGGGGCGGCGTGCCTGCCGGCGCTCAGAAGGCTCGTGGAGCGCGGCGACGTTAAGCCCCACGAGAGCGTCGTGCTCTTCAACACGGGCGCGGGCGTCAAGTACATGGAAGCGTTCGGCGGTTGATTTTGACGGTCATGCTGTTAAGGGGTTTACGGATGAAGATAAAAGCGCAATTGTTCAAGTTCACTTTCGCGGCGGTGCTTGCGTCAGCGGCGGCAGCGGCGGCGCAGGCGCAGGCGCCGAAGTCAGTCCCGGCCGGGGGCGAGAAGGCTGCTGCGGCGGCTTCGTCGTCGTGGGCGTCGCTCGACCGCAAGCGGTTTGATGAGCTCAGGGCCAATGGCTTCGCGGCGCTTTATAACCTCGACTACGAGGGCGCGCGTCGCACCTTCAACGAGATGGCGAAGGAGTTCCCCGACCACCCGGCCGGGTCGCAGTTCCTCGCCGCGGGGCTCTGGCTGAAGACCCTGAACGAGTCGAGGCGGCTTCAGGCTTCGCTCTACAACACCGAGGGGTTCTACAAGGAGGAGGAGGACAAGGCCGACCCGAAGGTCTTGGCCGAGTTCCGCGCGCTCACGCGCAAGGCCGAGGCCCTGTGCGAGCTGAGGCTCGCCGCCGACCCGAAGGACACCGAGGCTCTGTACTATCTCGGCGCCGTCGAGGGGTTGAAGGCCGCGTGGGGCGGCATGGTGGAGCGCAGCTTCCGCTCGGCGCTCCGCAACGGCAACGACTCCGTCGGCCATCACCGCGCGCTCGTCAAGCTCGACCCCACGTTCCACGACGCGAAGATAACGATAGGGATGTACGACTACGTCGTGGGCGGGCTGCCGCTTCCCGTGAAGATCCTCGCCGCCATCGGCGGCTTCCGCGGCTCGAAGAAGCGCGGCCTGGCGACGCTCGAACAGGTCGCGCGCGAAGGCAAGTGGGCGCGCGACGACGCGAAGAGCCTGCTCATCGCGCTCTTGAAGCGCGAGCGCCGTTTCCGGGAGGCTTACCAGCACGCGAGCGACCTCGCGGCGAAGTACCCGCGCAACTACATCTTCAAGATGGAGGCGGCCGACGCACTGGTCTCGCAGGCCGAGGTTGACCGCGCAACCAACCCCGAGGCCGCGAAGAAGACCGAGGATGAGGCGTTCGCCGTCTTCGAGTCGCTGCTGGCGGCAACCCGCGGCGCGCAATCACAGGGGCCGCGCCCGCCGCTCGACATGGTCCACTTCAGCTACGGCGAGGCGCTCTTCGTCGCGGGCCACGCCGAGCGCGCGGCTAAAGAGTTCCTCGCGGCGGCGGCGCTGCCGGGCGTCGAGCAGACGATGCTGACGCGCTCGCGCCTTCGCGCCGCGCAGGCGCTTGACCTCGCCGGCAAGCGCGAGGAGGCGCTCACGCACTACAAGGCCGTGCTCGCGCGGCCCAACGTCTTCGACTCGCACGAGGACGCCAAGCGCGGCCTCAAGGAGCCCTACAAGCACCCGCGCAAGGTCGCTGAGACCGCGGGCGACTCCGAGGACGAAGGCGGCGCCGCTTCGACCGCCAAGGCGAATTAGAGTCAGTCAAGACGGGCAGGGGGAGTTTTATGGACGACGCGTGCGCGTCAAACGAGGTGATGGAGACGCTCGCGGCGAGGGCCGAGGAGGCGGAGCGGCTGGGCGTGGCGCCCGGCGCGGGCCAGTCGCCAACGCGCCCGCGCCGCCTCCTTATCTGCCTCGACGGCGTCCCCTTCGAGGTCATACGCGCCTTAAAGTCGCGCGGCATGTTCGACAACTTCCGCGAGCCGGCCCGCCTGCTCTCTCCCTTCCCGACGCTCACGAACGTCGCGCTCGCCCAGATGCTCGGCGCGACGCCCCCGCAGGGGTACGAGAGCCTCTACTTCGACCGCGACTCGCGCGAGCTCCGCGGCGGCGTGAGCAAGTACATAGGCAGGCGCACGCCCGACAAGGCGCCTTCCTCCTACATGGAGGAGCTGGACTACCAGGAGCCGCTGCCCTTCGAGTTCCTCATATACGTCGCCACCGACGCCGTCTGGCAGGCCGACATGCGCCGCTTCCGCGAGCGCTTCCTCTCGGCGCCGCCCACGCGCGACTTCTTCGGCTTCCTGAAGGCCACGGACGGGCTGCTCCACATCGCGGGCCCGGAGCGCCTCTCCGTTGCCATGCGGTCGCTCGACCGGATACTGCGCCGGCTCCAGGGCGAGTGCGGCAGCGAGACCGAGATTGTCGTCTTCTCAGACCACGGCATGAACCTCGTCGAGAACCGGCGGGTGCACTTGCAGTCGCACCTGCGCAGCGCCGGCTACGACGTTCTCGGGAGCATGAGGGCGAGGATGCGTGGCAGTCGGCAGGTGGCGGCGCCGGCCTTCGGGCTGTGCGGCTACGTCGCGCTCTACTGCGGCGAGGAGGTTGACCGAGCGCGGCTCGCCCGTGATCTGACGGGGCTCGAAGGCGTTGACTTCAGCGTTCACCGCGACGACGACGGGGAGACAGTCGTGGTGACGGGGGTGCGCGGCCGCGCGCTCGTCGCGCGCGAGCAGAGGGGCGCGTCGGCCGCGTACCGCTACGAGCAGGTTGACGGCGACCCGCTCGGGCTCGCCGCCGTCTCGCAAGACTTACGCGAAGAGGGCGTCATGGACGGGCGCGGCTTC
Source organism: Pyrinomonadaceae bacterium (assembly GCA_035627975.1). Classification (GTDB taxonomy): domain Bacteria; phylum Acidobacteriota; class Blastocatellia; order Pyrinomonadales; family Pyrinomonadaceae; genus QHXN01. The sequence continues at coordinate 5,603 of DASPKR010000431.1, forward strand.
GCGCCGGACGAGGCCTGGCTCTCGCGCACCTGGGACGCCGAGCGGCCGGACGCGCTCGCCAACGTCTTCGAGTCCGTTACGTCGCCGCGCGTGCGCCACACGGCGGACGTGCTCGTCTCGCTCCAGGACGGCTACTACTACGGCGCGCCCGCCTTCAGCCGGATGGTGCGCCTGCTCGCCACGCACGGCAACGCCCTGCGCCCAAGCTCGCAGGCCTTCCTGATGAGCACCCACCGCTCCTTCCCCGACTACACACGCGCCTGCGAGGCCCGCCCGCTCCTTCGCGGTTAAGCGATTGCGAAGGGCGTGGCGCCTCCCCGCTCGGCCGTCGCTTGACCGCGGGGTCGGGCGGCGCTTACAAAGGCTCGCATGAGCTCTGACGCGGCGGCGGGCGCGTACGCCATAGAGACTTTCGACCTGGTGCGGCGCTTCGGCGACTTTTTGGCCGTGGACGGCGTGAGCCTGCGCGTGCGCGCCGGGTCGTTCTTCGGCTTTCTGGGGCCGAACGGGGCGGGGAAGTCAACGACGATAAAGATGCTGACCGGCCTGCTCGCTCCGACCTCGGGGCGCGTCGTCGTGCTCGGGCGCGACATCGCGCGCGAGCCGCTTGAGGTCAAGCGCCGCATCGGCGTCGTCCCCGAAGACCTGAACCTGTTCGAGCGCCTTACGGGCGCCGAGATGCTCTCCTTCACGGGGCGCATGTACGGGCTGGGGCGCGACGAGACTGCGCGGCGCGGGCGAGAGCTTTTGGAGCTGATGGAGCTTGACGACGAGCCCGGCAAGCTGGTGGTGGAGTACTCGCACGGGATGAAGAAGAAGCTCTCGCTGGCGTGCGCGCTCATACACCGCCCCGAGATACTCTTCCTCGACGAGCCGTTCGAGGGCGTTGACGCCATCGCCTCGCGCACGCTCAAGGGGCTGCTCTCGCGCCTGACCTCGCGCGGCATGACCGTCTTCCTCACGTCTCACGTCCTGGAGATAGTCGAGCGGCTCTGCTCGGACATCGCCATCATAAGCGAGGGGCGGCTGGTCGCTTCGGGGCCGCTCGAAGAGCTCCGGCGCGGCGTGCCGGTCGAAGGCGAGGGGCGCGGCCCGCAGCTCTCGCTCGAAGACTACTTCATAAAGGTAGTCGGCGGGGCGCCCGAAGCGGGCGCGGGCGCGCTGTCGTGGCTCGGGTGAGAAGAAAGGGAAGGTTTGAAAAGGCCGCGGGGCGCCGGAGGCAACACCTCCCGCGCCCCGCGGCCTTTTAACGCCCCGACCGGCGCTTTAGGGGAGCGCTTCCACGATCATGTAGAAGCGGAATGTGCCGGTCTGCTCGAGGCCGAGCCGGAACCGCACGTTGATTGAGTCGCCCGGCGCGATACCCGGGACGAGCGTCACCGTCATCGTCGAATTGAAGCCGCCGCCGTTGGGCTGGACGGGCGGCTGCTCCACCACCGTCGGCATCACTTCCACCGTGCACGGGTTCGGAGTCCCCGGCGGGACGGACGTGTCGGCGCAGGTCTCCGCGTCGCCGATGCTGGAGACCATCTCGGGCACCGTGGAGTCTCTCGCCCGCAGGTCGGCGAAGCCGGGCGCCGGCGGGAATGTGGTTATCTCGACGATGCGGAACCGCAGCCGCGTGACCGTCGAGCTCGTGTTGTTCTCGATCCTGCGGCGTACGACGAGCGTGCCGTGGGTGCCGCCGGGGTCCTGAGCCTGGGGGAACCGCGAGCGGTTCGGCCCCGCCGAGAGCGGCTGCGAGCGGTCGAGCGGTAGCACGTCAATGCCGGAGTTCTTCCTCAGGGGCGAACTCTTTTCCTCCGGCCCCGGCGCGCCGAGCCGCTGCCCGGCGCCGAAGGCCGACATGTCCGTCGCCTCCACGTCGGCGAAGAGGAAGTCGGAGGCGTTGACGTTCGTGTCCTTCGACGTGCCGACCACGGTGCACCCGACCCCGCCGACGAAAGAGCACATCGAGCGGAAGAAGGTGTACTGCGTCGTCACGCCGCCGGGGAAGTTGCCGGCCACCGGCGCCAGCGTCGCCCCCTCGCGCAGAAGGTTGCAGTTAGTGCCCGTGTTTATGCCGAAGCCCACGGCGTCCAGCCGGTTGACCGACGAGAGGGCCGCCGGGTCGGCCGTCTTGAAGATGGCGACGTTGCGGTTGTCCTCTATGTCGGACGACATCGTCTGGTCGCCGTCTGTGGCGTCAGTCCCGCCGTAGTCGGCCAGCGAGTATTGCGTGCCGACGAACAGGAAGTGGCCGCGCGGATCTATCTCGGTGCCTTCGGAGATGGTGCCGATGAGGACGGGCGTGTCGCCGCAGCCCGCCCCCATCTTGAAGAGGCCGTAGCCGGTGTCGTCGGCCGAGTCAACGATGTGCTTAGTGTCGGAGTTGTTGTAAATCTCGACGAAGTCGTCGGCAGAGCCGCCCGGCCCGCTCGTGCGAAGCTCGCTGATGAGAATCGCGCCGGGCGGGTTGGTGGCCGTGATGGTGCCAGTGGCCGTGCCGTCGGCTATCGTGGCGCCGGTGGCGCCGCTGAGCTTGACGAGGAACGTCTCGTCCGGCTCGGCGTTGTCCGCGTCAGAGCAGACGGGGACGTTGATGGACTGCACCTGCTGGCCCGTCGTGAAGTTGAGGACACCGGTGGACGTCGTGTAGTCGCCGCAGCCCGCGACTGCCTTGCCCGGCCCGGCCGGCTCCTCCTCGGTCGTGAAGCTGACCGAGACGAGGCCGGGCGCCGGGGCCGAGAGCGTGACCGTGAAGACCATGTCGGTCGTGCCCGTGGCCGGCTCCGCAGCGGTCGCGTCCATGACGAATATCTTGAGCGCGTCCACGGGCGTGAGCGTCGGGTCGGACGAGCTTGTCGCGTCGCCCGGGTCGTCGGTCTGGACGCTTATGCCGTTGTCGGCCGTCACTGTGCCCTGGTTGGACACGTTCGGGCCGCCCGTGTACGGGTCTGCGACCGTCGCCTGGAAGGTTATCTCGACGCTGTCGCCCGAGCGCAGCGTGCCTATCTTGACGTTGATGGTCTCGCCGGCCGCGCTTATGACCGGCTTGAGCCTGCGCGTCACGCCCTTGCGGCCGTTGGGCGCCGTGGGCGTGTCGCCGCCCTTCGGGGCCTTGACCGCGGCCTTGCCCGCCTTAGCCGCCGCGCCCGACTGCTTCTGCGCCGGCCGCTGCGGGGCGACCGAGAGCGCGGGCGACTTCTGCTGCCGATTCTGCGGGAATGAGACGAACGGGCGCGAAGTCACGCCGCCCTGAGCCGCCTCTTCGACCGCGACCTTGCTCGGCCCGCGGTCGGCGCCTGCGGCCGCAAACTCAAGCCGGAGCGGCGCTGACGGCAGGGTGGGCTGGGCGCAGGGGTTGCCCGGCCCCGGGGTGTTGACGAACCCCCCGCCCGGCCCGTTCGGCGGGGCCACCCCGACCGAGTTAGTAGCCGATACCGTGTCGCCCAGGCTCGGGTTCCTCGCCTGTAAGTAGGCGACCACGGCCGCGTTGTTGTTGTTCGCCCCCGTGTAGCCCGGCAACTGGATGGTGGTCTCCATCCTCTGCCGCACCCTCAGCCCGTCGGCCGCCGCGCTCACCGCTGTGTTACTAGATATGTCGGCGCAGATTATTCCGTCGTTGCCCGTCAGCGTCCCCCCCTGCACGAATATCCCCTCGAACCCGGACGGGTTGTCCGCCTCCACGTTGTTGCCCGTCACGGTGACGTTCAGGCGGTTGTTCCCCGAGTTGTCCTCCGCCATGTTCAAGGTCATCCCGCGGTTGGCGACCCCGTCTATCACGTTG
>DASPKR010000432.1:0-2148 GCA_035627975.1 Pyrinomonadaceae bacterium
CGAGAAAGAGCAGTCGGAGAGGGCGACGTCCGACCCGTCCTCGACGAAGAACGGCATGCCGAAGTCAACGAACGAGGCGTTGACCGTGCCGTTGATGGTTTTGACGACGGGGGGGGAGAGGGCCGAGCCGTTGAAGGAGACGCGCGCGGACGGCGAGCCCTGTATGTTGAGCGTGCCGTTGACGACCAATTGGCGCAGCGGGTCGAAGTCAACTCTGACGCCGGCCTCGACGTTGACCGTCGAGCCGGGCGGGGCTGCGATGTTCTCGCAGACCCTGTAGGGGCTGCGCTCGGCCTCCCACGTCACCGTCTGCCCCGCGCTAGGCACCGGCGGCAGGTTGCATGCGGGGGTGGGCGGCGCCCCTATGCTCAGAGTGTCTATGCCCGTGTAGGAGACGCTGCAACCGAAGTTGCAGGCCTGCGCCACGTAGTAGCGCAGGGCGACGCGGCCCGGCCCCGGCAGCGTGACGCTGTAGCGGTTCCAGCCGCCGACGGGGAGCGGGTTGATGTCGAGAAGCAACTGCGTGAAGTCGCCGACGGCGTCCGCGCCCGAGCCCGTGCCCGTGCCGCCGCCCGGCGAGTAGCGCACCTGTAGCGTGGGCGTGTTGTGGCTGTAGAGGTTCGTGACGTAGAAGGTGAGCGTGTCGCCCGCGCGCTGCCCCTGGACTTGCGGGAGGATGGCCCAGTTGCTGACCCTCCCCCCGAAGAAATCGGTGCTCGAGCTCTCGACGGCGACGTAGCCTTCGCCCGCCTGCGGCGAGGGCCAGCCCGGCTGCACGTCCGGGCTGTAGCCGTGGTGCCACGTGGTCGCGCCGCGCGGGCTGCTCTGGTTGCGGAACACCCATCCGCGGCCTATCAGGTTCTGCGGGCCGTCTTGGCCGGAGTTGGTCGGGCCTACGTTATCGAAGCTCTCGACGAAGTTGGCCTGTGCCAGAGCCGGCGGGGGCGAGAAAAGCAAGCACGCGCAGAAGGCGGCAAGCGCCGCGGCCGCCCTTACAAAATCACGGGAGCGAGTGGTCATCATGGTGAGCACGCCGTCCGTTGATAGGTTGTAGTCGGCGCGCCCCGAATGCACGCTCGCGCCGGTGGGTAAACGCGGTCGGGTCAACAGTCCGCGGGCGGGCGCAGGGGATACGCCCGTCCGCCTTTTACGGACGTTTACGGGTAGTTGATTGTCAGGCGGGCGGGTGAGAGCCGCGGCCCCGCGCGCCGCCTGCGACTTAAATTGGGTTTCGGGGAGCCTCGCCGTCTCTGCACGCACTATACGCCTGCGGCGGTGTTCTCACAATAGCGCCGCCCGCGTAAAAATTTCACGCTCTCGCCCGTGAAAGTCGGCTTCCGCCGCAGAGGCGCGGAGCGCACAGGGCCCGGGCCGGAGGCCGTGGGTGAAAATCGTTCGCGGGCGGTTAAGTGCTACGGGGGGGCGCGCGCGAGCCCGAGCCGGCTGAGCCGTGCCATGACTGTAGAAAAGAGAGGGACGAGGCCAGCGGCCCCGCCCCTCTGAATTAACCTCTGGCTGTGCCGCCGCGGCCGCCCCTACGGCGCGAACCTCCGGCGGTACTCGATGGACTCGATGAAGGCCCTAACCATCTCGGCGCGGCGCCAGTCGCCGCCGAACTCCTCCAGCTTGCCGAGCCAGAAGTTGTAGCCCCCGAAGCCCGTGTCGGGCGCGTCGTTCGGGTTCCTCCTCAGGTACCCGAAATACTGCATAAGCACGAACGCGCGGTTGAACTCGGCCTGCCGCAGCTGCTCGTCCTCCGCTACGGCCCTGAGCACGTCCGCGCGGCCCTGCGCCGTGTTGTTGGCCGAAAGCGCCGCCACCTGCTGGTCGCGCTCCTCCTGCGAGAGGGCGCCCCCGGCGTTCGCGTTCAGCGTGTCAACGAACTGCGCCGGGGTCATCGTGCTCGGGTATGCGGCCAAGAACTCGGGCCGCTGCACGAACTCCAGCATGTAGGCGTCCTTGTTGGCCTCGAGCTTCTCGGGCCAGCCCGGCGTGCCGACGATGACGCCCTCGCCAATCTGGCGGGTGTCGGCGAGGAACTCGCGGAGGCGGACGGGGACGGGCGCGTTCGGCAGGTTGCCGAAGGCCGCCTTGTAAGTCCGGTAGACGAGGTAGCCCGTCTCCTGGAACTCTATCGAGAGGAAGAAG
>DASPKR010000433.1:0-3774 GCA_035627975.1 Pyrinomonadaceae bacterium
TCCACCACGGCGGGCCGGTGGACGTAGAGGTATGGCCGCTCGCGGAGGTCTGAAGTGCCGCGTAAGTGAGAGCCCGTAAGCACCGAATGTCCGGAGGTATTGTGATGGCTAAGAAAAAAGATGAAGGCGTGCTCGACACCGCCCGCGAGGTGGTCGGCGGGATCATCGAGACGGCGTCCGGCGCGCTCGCCGGAGTTATAGGGCAGGCGTCGGGGCTGGCGGATTCGGCGAGGGAGACGGCCTCCGAAGTCGTCCGCGGCGTCATCCCCGCGGGGCCAGGCGGCCCCGGACGGAAAGGCACGGGGGGTGCCGCGAGGAAGGCCGCCCGCGGGGGTACGAAGCGAGCCCGGAAGGCGTCGTCACGAACGTCTAAAGCCGCGCGCGATGCGGCGGGCGCTACCACACGGGCCGCGGGCGGGGCGGCCAGAACTGCCGGCAGAAGCACGGCCCGAGCTGCCAAGGGGGCTGCCAAAGCGGCCAAGCCAAGCAGGAAAGGTTCTCAGGGAGGCGGTAAGAAGGGCCCGGCCAAGAAGAAAGGCGGCGGAAAGTAAGCCCGCGACACCGCCTCAGAAGAAGTTCTCATACGGCAGTTCAAAAAAAGCGGAGGCTCAAACCCAGGTTTTACCACCTGATTTGAGCCTCCGCCAAACCAGATCGAGACTGATCGAAAAGCCCATTTTCTTTTCCCCGAAGGCATAAGAGCCTTTGCTTATAGCACGCGCCGCGCGCGGCGGGCCTGCGTTTGCCCGCGCCCGAGCGCGCAAGTTAAACTGTGCGCCTTGTTCGGCGAAGGCCATGGCTAAGAAGGGGAAGGCGCAAATCTTTCTTGAGTACGCGGCGGCGCGCGCCCTGCTCTCGGGGCTCGGCGCGCTGCCGCGTCCCTTGGCCGTCGCGGCCGGGCGCGGCCTCGGGCGCGCGGCCTACGCGCTCGCGGGCGGCCTCCGCCGCACGGGTATGCGTAACCTCGAGCTCGCCTTCCCCGAGATGAGTGAGCGCGAGCGCGAGAGAATCTTGCGCGGCTCTTTTAGGAGCCTCGGCCGGCAGTTGGGCGAGGTGAGCCAGTTCCCGCGCGTGACGCCGGAGCGGCTGCGCGAAGTGGTCGAGTACGACGCAGAGGACGTAAAGCTCCTCGACGTTGCCCGCGAGCGCGGCCGCGGCGTCATCTTCCTCACCTCGCACCTCGGCGCGTGGGAATTGCTCTGCTTCGCGCACTCCGTCTTCTACAGCCCCTTGAGTTTCTTGGTCAGGCCCGTTGACAACCCCCGCGTCGAGGAGCTGGTCGAGGGCATAAGGACGCGCTTCGGCAACCGGCCGATTGACAAGAAGGCCGCCGCGCGCACGGCCCTGCGGCTGCTCAAGGAGGGAGGCACGCTCGGCGTGCTCGCCGACCTAAACACGCAGGAGCGCGAGGGCGTCTTCGTCCCCTTCTTCGGCCACCTCGCCTGCACGACGGCGGGCGTCGCAACGCTCGCCCTGCGCACGGACGCCACGGTCATCCCCGTCTGCGCCCCGTGGGACGAGCGCCGCCGGAAGTTCGTCTTCCGCGGCGGCCCCGTCGTCGAGCTCGTGCGCACGGGCGATGACCGTCGCGACGTTGAAATCAACACCGCTCGCTTCACCGAAGCCATAGAGCGCCACGTCCGCCTCTTTCCCGACCAGTGGCTCTGGATTCACAAGCGGTGGAAAACACGCCCGCCCGGCGAGCCCGACCTCTACACAAGGCCGACACAAAAGCTCCAGAAGTTAGAACGTGATGCCAAAATTATCGCGGGCGGCTCAACCGGAGAGATGTTTTAAACTTAATGAGCGGGTTCTCAAGAATTACTTTAACCTTTTAGCTTCAGCAACTTAACCGCTACCTCACGTGCTGTTACGAATTTGTGTAGAAACATTGTATTTTGTGCTTGACAAATCACGGAGGATTAGTGTAATTTTACACACGTTACGAAGCCAATGCATTTACAGAGAGCTTCGCGGTTGATTGAACGAGGACGGCGGTTGGGTTCCTTCAGTCTCAAGGGCGAAGAGCTTGTTAGAAATTTAGCTCTCGTTAGGACTGAGCAGCACTGAGCTATTTTATCTCGCCCATCCCAACACGACCGCCCCAAAAGCCGGATCGCCCGTAGGTGACGATCTCCAGCGCCTGTCAACGCCACCCTGATCTCCGAGCCTGCCCGAAAATTCCGCCCCGTCGGTTAACCCTAAACCGACGGGGCGCGCTTCTTTTACCCGAAAGTTTTCGGCCAAGCCCCTACATCGCCAAGCCGCCGTCGGCCTGTATGACCTGGCCGGTGATGTAGCGCGCCTCGTCGGAGAGCAGGAAGCAGGCTATGCGTGCGACCTCTTCGGGCTCGGCGAAGCGCTTCATGGGTATCTGTTCGAGGAGTTTCTGGCGGTAGGCTTCGTCGAGGGCTTGAGACATGTCGCTCGTCACAAGGCCGAGCGCTAGTGCGTTGACGGAGACGTTGCGGCTCGCGACCTCTTTGGCGAGCGCTTTCGTCAACCCGATCATGCCGGCCTTCGACGCAGAGTAGTTCGACTGCCCCGCCATCCCCACCAGCCCGCTTATCGAAGAGATGTTCAGGATGGAGCCACCGCCCTCCTGCCGCAGCATGTGGCGGAGCGCCGCTCGTGAGAAGTTCCATGCGCCCTTGAGGTTCGTGTCTATGACGGCGTCCCAGTCCTCCTCCTTCATGCGTAGTATGAGGTTGTCGCGCGTGATGCCGGCGTTGTTGATGAGGAAGTCTATGCGCCCGAACGAGTCCTTGACCTGCTTGACCATCTCGGCGGCGGCTTCCGTGCTCGCCACGTCGCAGCGCGAGGCGAAGCAGCCGACGCCGAGCGCCTCGATCTCGGCCTTGACCGAGTCGGCGGCCCCCGCGCTCTGCGCGTAGTTGAAGGCCACGGACGCGCCGCGACGCGCTAGCTCAAGCGCCACGGCGCGCCCGATGCCTCGCGTCGCGCCCGTGACGAGCGCGGCGCGCCCGTCGAAAGGTTTCACCCCGTCACTCAAGATAATTTTCCCTCCGAGATTTACGGCCCGGCGCAATATAGCAGAGCGCGGCGGCCGCGCCAAAAGCGTGCGCGCGCCGCCCGCGCGCTCCGCGGCTTCGTTTGCCCCCGGCGCGCTTTTATTGTAAAGATTCCGGCAGCAACACGAGCCGCCAGAAAATCGGGGGGAGCATGAAACTGATAATACTCGGGGCGGGCTACGCGACGCGGCTCTACCCGCTGACGCTGAATCAGCCGAAGCCGCTGCTGCCGGTCGCGGGCAAGCCCATGATCGAGCACGTGCTCGACAATTTGACGCCCATCGAAGAGATTGACCACGTCTATGTCGTCACGAACGCGAAGTTCGCCGACCACTTCCAGCGTTGGGCGGACGGCTACAGGGCGACGAAGGGCGGGGCCGACTTCACCATCATCAACGACAAGTCAACGGACGACTCGAACAAGCTCGGCGCCATCGGCGACCTCCATCTCGTGCTCGAGGCCGCGGGGATTGACGACGACGTCATCGTCGTCGCAGGCGACAACCTCTTCAGCCACGGCCTCAAGGAGTTCGGCGAGTTCTGCCGCGAGAAGGGCGCGCCCGTGCTCGCCGTCTATGACGTGGGCGACCTCGAAGAGATAAAGAAGTACAACGCCATTGAGGTCGGCGAGGACGGGCGCATAACCTTCTTCGAGGAGAAGCCGGCCGAGCCGAAGAGCACGCTGACGGGCATCGCCCTCTACTTCTACCCGCGCTCCGCGCTGCCGCTGATTAAGCAGTAT
>DASPKR010000434.1:0-5138 GCA_035627975.1 Pyrinomonadaceae bacterium
GTCTCGACTCTGAGGCTCCTGCTCCTCGGCTTCGCGCTCCCGCTCGCGGCAGCGCACCTCTGGCTCTCGACTGCGCGCGACGGGCTGAAGGCGACGCTGCGGCGCGCGCACCGTGTTATCGCGCGCGCGTTCGCGCCCGCGTCGGTCTTCATCTACGCCCTCGGCCTCCTCGTCTTCGGGCTCATGCCCTACTTCGTCATCTACACCCGCACGCCCGTCAAGAACGGCTGGGCGGAGCTCACGCTCTTCGGCCTGCGCCTCGCGTTCGCCTTCGCGCTCACGCTCTGGGGCTGGGCCATCACGGTGGGCGCGCTCGCGCGCATCGCCCCGCCGGCAGAGCCGGCGCCGGCCGAAGCTGGCGCCGAGCCCGCGCGCCCGCCCGAGCCGCCCGCGCTCGAAGGGGCGCAGCCGCAGACCTGAAGAGGGCGCCTACAGTGACGGGCGGGCTTTACCACATAGGCACGAAGGCACAAAAGGGGAGGGCGTTTGTCCTTCTCCTTTTGTGCCTTTGCGCGGCGGCGCTCCTGGCGTGGGCGCTACCGGGAGGAAGAGGCGCGCGCCCGCTCGGAGAGGGAGAGCTTGACGCCGCGCTCCTGCGCGCGGCCGAAGAGGCGCTCGGCGGGCGAGAGGGCGCCGTCCTCGTCATGGACGCGCAGACCGGAAGGCTGCGCGCAGTCGTCAACCGCCGCCTCGCGTTCGAGACGGCCACGCCGCCCGGCTCGGCCGTCAAGCCCTTCACGATGCTCACGGCGCTCCGGCTCGGCTCTCTCGACGAGGCCGCGGCCCGCTCCTGCCCCGGCGCATACGAGCGCGGCGAGCTGCGGCTCGCCTGCGCGCACCCGCGGCACGACACGCCCCTCGGCGCGGCGCGCGCCATCGCCGACTCCTGCAACAACTACTTCGGCCGGCTCGCCGAGACGGTTGACGGGCGCGACTTCGACGCTACGCTCGCCGCCTTCGGCTTCGGCGAGCGCACGCGCGGCGGGGGCGACCGAGAGGCAGCGGGCGAGCGCCCGCGCGCAGGCGCGCAGGTCGCCGACATGCTCGGCGAAAGCGAGCGCACACGGGTCACGCCCGCGCAACTCTTGACGGCCTACGCCGCGCTCTTCAACGGCGGCCGGCGCTTCGTCCCGCGCGAGGCCGCGCCGCGAGGCTTCGAGCCGGAGGAGCTTGACCGCGCGGCTGTCCCCGACGATCACCGGCGCCTGCTCTTCGAGGGGATGCGCGGCGCCGTCACGCAAGGGACTGCCTCGGGCGCGGGGCTCGCTGGGCTTCCGTTGCGCGTATTCGGCAAGACCGGCACCTCGACCCCTTCCGAGCACTGGCGCCCGCAAGGCTGGTTCGTCGGCCTCGCCGCCGAAGCGACGAACGATGAGAAGCGGACGCCCGCGCCCGCCGAAGTCAAACTCGCCGTCGTAGTGCTCCTGAAGCGCGCCTCCGGCTCGCAGGCGGCGGAAGTCTCGCGCCCGGTCTTCGAGGCTTACGCCGACGCCCTCGCGCGTCGGCAAGTCGCGGCGCGGGAAGGGAAGGCGGCTGACGGCGGGGCGTCGTCGCTCTCGCCCGCCGGCGCGGGCGGCCCCGCCGCAGTGCGCGTGCGAGTCTCGCGCGCGGGCGCGACGCTCGCCCTCCCGCTCGAAGACTACGTCTTCGGGGTGCTCGCCGCCGAGGGGAGCGTCGAGACCGAACCCGAGGCGCTCAAGGCGCTCGCCGTCGCCGCACGCACCTACGCGCTCCACAACCTGCGCCGCCACTCGCGCGCCGGCTTCGACTTCTGCGACACGACGCACTGCCAGCGCTTCGCGCATGTCGCGGACGAATCGGCGCGGCCCGACTTCTACGACGTGCTCCGCCGCGCCGTGCGCGAGACCGCGGGTGAGGCGCTGTTCGACCCGGCGGGCCGCGTTGCCGAAAGCTACTTCAGCGCCTCCTGCGGCGGCTCGACCACGGGTCCCTCGAAGCTCTGGGGCGGCCCCGCCTCTCCCGCCCACCTGCGCGGCGTGCGCGACGAATCTTGTGCGGCGGCCGGCGGCGCCTGGACGGACGTGATACCGCGCGGCCGGCTGCTCGCGGCTCTGCGCGCCGACGAGCGCTCCGACGTGGGCGCGCGCTTAGACCACGTGCGCGTCGCGCGCCGAGACTCTTCCGGCCGCGCGGAGTTGGTCGTGCTCGAAGGCGAGCGGCGGAGACTTTTGCGCGGCTGGGATTTCAAGATAATCGTCGGGCGCTCGCTCGGCTGGAACGTCCTAAAAAGCTCGCGCTTCGAGGTCGCGCGCTCGGGCGACGCCTTCGTCTTCCGAGGCCGCGGCTTCGGCCACGGCCTCGGCCTCTGCCAGGCCGGCGCGCACACGCTCGCCTCGCGCGGCGCGCCCTACCGCCAGATTCTCGACAAGTATTTCCCCGGCGCGCGCATCCGCGCCGTTGACGAAAGGGACGCCGGCTCGCGGTCAGCCTTTCGTACTGCCTCGTTCGTGAGTGAGGACGACGGCGGCGCCCCCCTCTTCATCAACGCCGGGGCGGTCGCGCCGGCTCAGCATCAGACGCTTTCGAGCGAGAACTTCCGCGTGAGCCTCCCCGCGCGCTCGCCGCGCCGCGACGCCGAAGAGGCCCTCCGGGCTCTCGAATCGGCGCGAGCCGAACTGGTGCGGCGACTCAGCAGGGCCGGGCTCGGCGACGCGCTCGCCGGCGACGTGGAGCTTTTCGTCCACGAGACTACGGGCGACTTCACCTCGGCGACGAGCCAGCCCGCGTGGGTCGGCGCCGTCACCACGGGGCGCCGTATAGACTCGCAGCCGCTCGAACTCTTACGCCGCCGCGGCGTGCTCTTGAGCACGCTCCGGCACGAGGCCGTCCACGCCGCGTGCGAGTCACTCGGCCGCGGCCGCGCGCCGCGCTGGCTCGTCGAGGGCCTGGCCGCGCACGTCGCGGGCGAGGGCGCCGCGTTGGCGCGCTCGGCGCCGAAGGCCGCGATGACGCTCGAAGAGATAGAGCGCGGGCTCGAAGGCCGCCCGGCTTCGGCCGCGCGCGCGCGTGAGCTTTACGCCGCCGCCTACGCGGAAGTCCTCAAGCTCATACGCCGCGAGGGCGAGGCGGCCCTCTGGCGCCGCGTCGCGCGCGGCTGACGCGGCCGTTTGCCTTCAAACGAGCGGGCGCGTGATAATCCGTCACGTCAGCTTCCCGTAATCATCATGGAACACACGACGCACGGATCGAGACGCTTCGCGGCCTTCGCGTGGGCGGTCTTGGCCTTCAACCTGCTCGTAATACTGTGGGGCGCTTACGTGCGCGCGACGGGATCGGGGGCCGGCTGCGGCGACCACTGGCCTCTGTGCAACGGCGTGGTCGTCCCCGACGCGCCGGAGGTCAAGACCGTTATAGAGTTCACGCACCGGCTGACGAGCGGCCTGGCACTGCTGCTCGTCGTCGCGCTAGTCGCCTGGGCGTTTCGCTCCTACTCGAAGGGCCACGCCGTGCGTAGAGGGGCCGTGCTCTCGCTCGTCTTCATCCTCGTCGAGGCTCTCATCGGCGCCGGCCTCGTGCTCCTGCAACTGGTCGCCGACGACGCCTCTGTGGCGCGCGCCGCCTACCTCTCCGTCCACCTCGTCAACACCTTCGTGCTCGTCGCCGTGCTGGCGCTCACGGCTTGGTGGGCTTCCGCGGGAGAGGCTCCGCGCTGGCGCGAGAGCCCGCCGCGGCTGCGGCGTCACGTCGTGGCGGCGCTCGCGGCTACGCTCGCGCTCGGCGTGAGCGGGGCGGTCGCGGCGTTGGGCGCGACGCTCTTCCCCGAGAGCGCCGCAGAGGTTGCGAGGCGCGACCTCTCCGCGCCGGCCCAACTGCTCTTCAGCCTGCGACACTACAAGCTGCACCCGGCGCTCGCCGCCGCAGTCGGCGCTTACCTCATCGCTTTCGCGGTCGCAGTCCGCCGCAAGCGTCCGGGCGCGTGGGCCGCGCGCTGGGCTCGGGCGGTCGTCGCGCTCGTCTTAGTGCAGACGGCCGCGGGGCTTATTAACGCCGCACTGCTCGCGCCCGTCTGGTTGCAGATCGTCCACCTGCTCCTCGCAGACCTTTTGTGGCTCGCGCTCGTGCTGCTCTCGGCCACGGCGCTCTCGCAGGCCGAAGCGCAAGCGGAGGGCGCGCGCAGCGGGGCAGCGCTCGGGCAGGCCGTGGGCGTCTAATTGGGCGTTACGGAGGACGATGAGAGGACTGCTTCTTCTGTTGGCGCTCGTTGCGTCGGGTTGCGCGGCGGAGCCGGCGCAGGTTCAGGGCGGCAGGGCCGAGGCGACGCCGACGCCCGCGGCGACCCCGTCGCGGCCCGCCGCGGGCGCGCGTCAGCTACTCGAAGACGTGCGCGCTCTTTCGTCCGACGAGATGCAGGGGCGCGAGGCCGGGACTGAAGGCGCGGCGAAGGCTCGCGCCTACATCGCCGGGCGCTTCCGAGAGGCGGGCCTGAAACCACTCTGGGGCGACTCGTTCGAGCAGCCCTTCGACTTGCCGGCCGCGCGCGGGGGGAAGAAGCGTGAGGGGGTGAACCTCGTCGGCGTAGCCACGGGCAAGACGCGGCCCGAACGCCTGCTGGTCGTCACGGCGCACTACGACCACCTCGGCGCCCGCGGCGGTCAGGTTTTTAACGGCGCCGACGACAACGCCTCGGGCGTCGCCGTGCTGCTTCAGCTCGCCGCGCACTTCGCGCGCGAGCGCCCCGAGAACTCCATGGTCTTCGCCGCGCTCGACGCGGAGGAGGCGGGCCTGCTCGGCGCCGAGGCGCTCGCCCGAAAGCTCACGGCCGAGCGGCGCGACGTGGCCCTGAACGTCAACCTCGACATGGTGAGCCGCAGCGACCGCGGCGAGCTTTATGCCGCGGGCGCACACCACTACCCACGGCTCAGGCCTCTGCTCGAACAGGTGGCGGCGCGCGCCCCCGTCAAACTCCTGCTAGGCCACGACCGGCCCGAGCAGGGCGACGACGACTGGACTACGCAGTCGGATCAAGGGGCCTTCCACCGGCGGAAGATTCCCTTCGTCTATTTCGGCGTGGAGAATCACAAGGACTACCACAGGCCGACGGACGACTTCGAGGCCGTAAACCGCGACTTCTTCGTCAAGGCCGCCGAGACGATACTAGACGCCGTCGAGACTCTGGA
>DASPKR010000435.1:0-2245 GCA_035627975.1 Pyrinomonadaceae bacterium
CGCGACCGTCTGCTGCTTGAGCTTCTCCAACTCGTCCTCAGGGAACGAAGGCTCGCGCAGCATCTCGGCGAGCGCCCCGAGCAGAAGGGGGAAGTCGCCCGCGAGCGAACGCCCGACGACCTGGACGGCGAAGGGGTCTGCGGAAAAATCAACCTGAGCGCCGACCCGTTCGAGGTCGCCCGCAAGCTCAATCTTCGTGCGCCGCCACGTCCCCCGCTCGAGCATACCGGCGACGAGCCGCGCGAGGCCTGGCCGCTCCTTCCCCTCGAAGTAAGAGCCCGCGCGGAGGCTCCCGCGCACCGAGACCGTCGGCGTGGCCGTGTTCTCGATGACGAGCAGGACGGCGCCCGTCTCAAGCTCAGTCCGCGCGGCGCGCGACACCGCCCCGGCCGCGGCAGCGCCCGAAGGCGAAGAGGGCGAGCGGCGCGGGCCGCCCGGCCCCTCTTCGCCGCCGGCGTCGTACACTTCGGCCGGGTCGCGGTAAAACTGCCAGCTGCGCCTCGCCCTCGCGGGGCGGGCCTGGCTCGGGCTGTTGGCGGGCGCGCCGCCGTTTGACCCGTGCGACCCATTCGCGCCCGGGCGCTTCGGTATGAAGTGGCCGACCGTTCGCGCGTCCTCAGTGAAGTAAGCTGCGGCGACGCGCCGAACGTCTTCGGCCGTCACGCGCGCGACCCGCCTCGCGTATGAGTTGTAGAAGCGCCAGTCCGCGACGGCCTCGGCCTCGGACAACTGCATCGCGACGTTGAAGGTGCCGTCCCGCTCGTATGCGACGGCGGCCGCTATCTGCCGCTTCGCCTTCTCGACCTCGACCTCGCCCACGTCGCGCGGCGCGCGCTCGAACTCCCCGAGTATGACCTCCTCGACCCTCGCGGGCTCGACGCCCGGGCTCGCCGTCGCATAGACGTTGAAGAGGCCGGGGTCGCGGAACTGGTCAACGCGCGCGTCAACGCTCACCGCCAGCTCCGTCTCGACGAGCGCCTGGTAGAGCCGGCTCGTCACGCCGTTCGACAGAAGCGCCGAGAGCACCGAGAGCGCGTAGATGTCGTTCCCTTCGGGCGGCGAGACGGCTCGCGCGGCGAGCTCCGCGTTCGACAGGACACCGGCCTGCCCCAGCGCGGCCGGCGTGCGGAAGGCGACCTGCACGAGCGGCAGTTCGCCGGAGCGCCGGACGACCACGCGCCGCTCGCCCTCCTGCCGCGGCTCCTCCGTATAGACCTCGGGGATGGGCGCGGGCGAGGCCGGGAGCGCGCCGAAGTGCTCCGCGACTAAGCGTAGCGCCCCCGCGCGGTCGAAGTCTCCGACTACGATGGCGGTCGCGTTGTTCGGGTGGTAGAAGGTGTCGTAGAACTCCTTGAGCCGGGCGGTCGGGACGTTCTCCACGTCGGCGCGCCAGCCGATGGTCGGGTGGTGGTAGGGGTGCTCGCGGAACGCGGTGGCATAGACGGCCTCGTCCAAGACCATCGCCGGCTCGTTCTGCCCGCGCTCCAATTCGTTCCGCACGACCGTCATCTCCGACTGCCGGTCGGCGTCGGCTATGAACGAGTTGCGCATGCGGTCGGCTTCCAGGTGGACGGCCAACGAGAGCGCGTCCGAAGGGACGGTCTCGAAGTAGTTCGTGCGGTCGTACCAGGTGGTAGCGTTGTAGTCGGCGCCGACGCGCTGGAGCGTCGCGGCTATCTGCGTCCGCCGCTCCCTGTTGAAGGTCGGCGTCCCCTTGAACAGCATGTGCTCCAGGAGGTGCGTCGCGCCCGTGTGGCCCACGGCCTCGTTGCGCGAGCCCACGCGGTAGAGCACCATGAAGGTGACGACCGGGGCGACGCGGTTCTCGACGAGAAGGAGCTTCAGGCCGTTCGACAGCCTGTACTCCCTTACGCCCTCCTCCTCGGCCACGAACTCCGTGCCGTCGGGCAAACGTTCCTTCTCAAAGCTCAAATCTCGCTCTCCTCGGTCTCGCGGCTCTCTGGGGTTGTGTGGGCGAGGCCATGCTAACAAATCGGCGCGCCCGTTGGGAAACCGAGCCGCCGCTTCGCGTGTCTTTGCGGCGCAAAGCACTTGACAGCGAGCGCCCCCGCGTGTATTTTGCTCGCGGCATGGCAGTCGTCAACCCTTCCGGCAAGACGGTAGAAGAAGAGACGCCCGCGCTGCACGACCGCGCGATGGACAACCTCCGCTTCATACGCGAGGCGATGGAGCGGGCCTCGTCCTTCACGGCCGTCCCCGGCTGGGGGCAGGTCGTGATCGGGCT
>DASPKR010000436.1:0-13330 GCA_035627975.1 Pyrinomonadaceae bacterium
CGCGGCTCACTGGCCGCCGGGCGGGGCGGGGCCGGGCGGCGGCTTGACGATGACGGCCGGGATGTCGGAGGAGCGCACGAGGGCGTTGAAGGCGCGGAGGTCGGCCGTCGTTATCTGGTTCAGGCGCTGCAGGCGCGCGTCTATCTGCGTGACGAGCTCCTCGTAGAGCGCGTAGGACTGGTCTGTGGGCGCGGCGTCGGCGCTGGCGACGATGCCGCCGAGCGCGGCGAGCTTGTTGTTGAGGCGTATCGGGTAGTTGAGCGGGTCCTGGCTGCTCTGGTTCTTGGTCTGGTAAAGCTCCTCCTCGACGGCCGTCATCCTTGCGTTCAGGGCGCGGCCGGCCTCGACGACCGCTCTCGCGTCGGGCTGGTCTGCGAGGCGCTTGAGGAGGTCGTCAACCTGGCGGCGAACCTCACGGAGCTGCGTGATGGCGTTGTGCGTCTCGGTGAGCTTGTCGCGGATTTTCGAGAGCAGCGCGAACTGCCGGTTGAACTCCTCCTGCGTGGTCTGCACGCGCGGGTCTTTGCGTATCTCGAACTCCTGCTCGTAACTCTTGCCGTCGGCGGTTAGCCGCACGCGGTAGGTGCCGGGGACTGCGCGCGGGCCGCGCATCTCCCCCGACCAGAGAATGAGGCCGGGGAAGCGCGCGGCGTCCTGGTAGCGCGCGTCCCAGACGAAGCGGTTGAGGCCCGTCTCCGCCGCGAGGCGAGGCCCGGCGGGGCCGCCCCCGCCCGGCGCGAACTGCGTTGACTCTTCGCCCGAAGGCGCCGCCGGCTGCTCGGGCGGCTGCTGCACCTGCGCCGAGCCCGGGGCGGTCGAAGCGCCCTGCTGGCCCGCGATGCCGCCCTCCGGCGTGGGCGTTGGCGAAGGGCGCGGCGGCGCCTTAGCCGTGAACTTGTGTATTGACTTGCCCGCGGAGTCGAGGAACTCGAGCGTCGTGTCGGTCGTCGGCCTGTTCTTCAAATAGTAATAGACCACGACGCCGCCCGCGGGGTTCGCGCCGAGCGTGACGGTCGGCGGCAGCGGCGTGCCGGCACCGCCGGCCCGCGTGCGGTAGGCGTCCTCGGGCTTGAGCAGCGCCGTCTCGCCTGAGCCCGCGCGCTGCGCGTCGGTCAGCTGGTGCAGCACGCCGAGGTCGTCCAGAACCCAGAAGGAGCGCCCCTGTGTCGCCACGACCAAGTCCCTGTCGCGCTTGTGCACGGCGAGGTCTGTGATGGGCGTGTGCGGGAGGTTTAGCTGGAAGGGCTGCCAGCGCTCGCCGTCGTCGAAGGAGACGAACATGCCCGTCTCAGTCCCCGCGTAGAGCAGGCCGCGGCGGTGCGGGTCTTCGCGCACAACGCGCGTGAAAGAGCCGTCGGGGATGCCTGCGTCAATCTTCTTCCAGGTCTTGCCGTAGTCCGAGGTCTTGTAGAGGTACGGGCGGAAGTCGTCGTGCTTGTACATGGTGGCGGCGACGTAGGCCGCGCCCGCCTCGTGCGGCGAAGCCTCGACGGAGTTTATCTGAATCCACTCGGGGATGCCGCGCGGCGTGACGTTCACCCAGTTCTTGCCGCCGTCGCGCGTCACGTGCACGAGGCCGTCGTCCGTGCCGGCCCAGATGACGCCGCGCGTGACGGGCGACTCGGCGACGCTGAATATCGTGTCGTAGTACTCGACGCTCGTGTTGTCCTTCGTGATGGGGCCGCCCGAAGGCCCCTGCTTCGACTTGTCGTTGCGCGTGAGGTCGCCGGAGATCGCCTCCCAAGACTGCCCCTCGTTCGTCGAGCGGAAGAGGTGGTCGCCCGCGGCGTACAAGGTGTTCGGGTCGTGCGGCGAGAACAGGATGGGGTAGTTCCACTGGAAGCGGTACTTCATGCCCTCGGCGCCGTGGCCCATGGGGTTGTCGGGCCAGACGTTGACGGCGCGCAGTTGGCGGGTGCGGTGGTCGTAGCGCGTAAGGTAGCCGCCGTAGGAGCCTGCGAAGACTATGTTGGAGTCGGTCGGCTTCGGCGCTATCCAGCCGGACTCGCCGCCTCCAACGTCGTGCCAGTCGTCGCGGCCTATGCCGAAGTCGTCGGAGCGGCTGCGAATCCTGACGGTCGAGTTGTCCTGCTGCGCGCCGTAGATGTGGTAGGGGAAGTCGTTGTCAACGGTCACGCGGTAGAACTGCGCGGTGGGCTGATCCTGTTCGCTCCACGTGCGGCCGCCGTTCAGGGAGACGTTCGCGCCGCCGTCGTTTCCCTCTATCATGCGCGCGGGGTCGTCCGGCGCTATCCAGAGGTCGTGGTTGTCGCCGTGCGGGGTGGGGACTTGCGCGAACGTGCGGCCGCCGTCGCTCGACTTGTGGAAGCCTACGTTAAGGACATAGACGATCTCGGGGCTCTGCGTGTCTGCGTAGATGCGCGTGTAGTACCAGGCGCGCTGGCGAAGGTTCCGCGACTCGTTGACGCGCGCCCAGGTGCGCCCGCCGTTCTCGGAGCGGAACACTCCGCCCTCCTCGGCCTCGACCATCGCCCAGACTCTTTCGGGGTTCGCGGGCGAGACCGTGACCCCTATCTTGCCGATGACGCCGCGCGGCATGCCGGGGCTTCTCGTCAGCTCCGCCCACGTGTCGCCGCCGTCCGTTGACTTGAAGAGGCCGCTCGTGGGGCCGCCCGACTCCATTGACCACGGGCGGCGGATGACGTGCCAGAGCGAGGCGTAGAGTATGCTGGCGTTCGTCGGGTCGAAGGTGAGGTCAATCGCGCCTGCAAGCGGCCCGCGGTAGAGGACGCGCTCCCAAGTCTTGCCCCCGTCCTTCGAGCGGAAGACGCCGCGCTGCTCGTTGGGGCCGAAGGCGTGGCCGATGGCCGCGACGTAAACGAGGTCGGGGTTGCGTGGGTGCACGCGCACGCGCGAGATGTGGCGAGTGTCTTCGAGCCCCGCCTTCTTCCAGGTCTTGCCGGCGTCGGTTGACTTGTACATGCCGTCGCCGTGCGAGACGTTGCCGCGCAGCGTCTGCTCTCCCATGCCGACGTAGATGACGTTCGGGTCGCTTTCGGAGACGGCGATGGCGCCGACGGAGCCCGTCTTGAACGTGCCGTCGCCGAGAGGCTCCCAGTTCGCGCCCGCGTCCGTAGTCTTCCAGACGCCGCCGCCCGTCGCGCCGAAGTAATAGACGAAGGGCTGAGTCGGCACGCCCGCCACGGCCGCCACGCGCCCGCCGCGGAACGGCCCTATCTGCCGGTAGGCGAGCGGCCCGAACTGACGCCTCGCCGGGGCCGCGGCGGTCGCCGGCTGCTGCTGCGCCTGAGCTTCGGCCTGGCGGGCGGACGCCGCCCGCGGCAGGGCGAGAGCCAACACGCATGCGGCCAGACAGAGAGACAGGGGGGCTGCGAGTCTTTGCGGGAGAAGGCCCACGCTTTTCATCTGGAAGGCTCCTTCGGTTTTTTCGTTTGCTTTCGGAAAGGCGTCGCGGTAAAGCCCGGTGCGTGGCCGACACTATATGGGCTTTTAGATTCGAGGGCAAACCGGGGCTCGCGGCGGCGGCCGGTTTGCGGTTAGGATTACGGGCGGTGGCGAGAGGTTGAAGGCTATGGGAGTCGTGATAAGGCTCGAGACCGAGCTGACCGACGAGGAGCGGCGCACGCTCTTCGAGTGGGGCGAGGACATCTTCGGCGTCCGCGACAAGCAGTTCCGCTGGCGCCCGAAGGACTGGCACTTCCTCGTCGAGGCAGACGGGCGCGTCACCACGCACGTCGGCGTCATAAAGCACACCGTCCGAGCCGGGGGCCGGGAGGTCACGGTCGGAGGCATCGGCGGCGTCGTCACGGTGCCGGAAGCGCAGGGCAACGGCCTCGCACAGCGCGCCATGCGCCACGCGGCAGAGTTCATGTGCGACGAGCTGCAAGTCGAGTTCGGCATGCTCTTCTGCGAAGACCGGCTCGTCCCCTTCTACGCGCGGCTGGGCTGGCGCAAAGTCGAGGACGAGGTAGAGTTCGAGCAGGAGGCCGGCCCAGTCGTCTCGCCCTTCAACGTCATGGTGCTGCCGTGCGGCGAAGGGCGCGAGTGGCCGGCGGGCCGCGTCGAGATCGGCGGGCTGCCCTGGTGAGCGTTCGCGAACAAGCGGGGAGACGGGGATGGAGAATCGTGGCGCGGGCCAGTCGGGCGGCCGTTCGAGACTCCCGGCTGCCCTTCGCGCGCTCAGGCACAGGAACTACAGGCTCTTCTTCGGCGGGCAGCTCATAAGCCTGACGGGGACGTGGATGCAGTCGGTCGCGCTCTCCTGGCTGGTCTATCGGCTGACGGGCTCGACGGTGCTGCTCGGGCTCGTGAGCTTCTGCGGGCAGATCCCCGTCTTCATGCTCGCGCCCTTCGGCGGGACGCTGGCAGACCGCCGCGACCGCCGCCGCGTGCTCGTGCTCACGCAAGGGGCGGCGATGATCCTGGCCTTCGCGCTCTCGGCGCTCGCGCTCACCGGCGTCATACAGGTCTGGCACGTCTTCGTGCTGGCGGCCTCACTCGGCGTGGTCAACGCCTTCGACATCCCCACCCGCCAGGCTTTCGTAGTTGACATGGTCGGGCGCGAAGACCTTGTGAACGCCATCGCGCTCAACTCCTCGACGTTCAACGGCGCGCGCGTCGTGGGGCCCGCGGTGGCGGGCCTGCTCGTCGCCGCGATAGGCGAGGCGTGGTGCTTCTTCGCCAACGCCGTTAGCTACGCTGCCGTCATCGCCGGCCTGCTGCTGATGCGCGTCGCCGTGCGCAGGAGGGGGGCGCAGGCGGGCTCTGCGCTCGCGGGCATACTCGAAGGCTTCCGCTTCGCGGGGCGGACGGCGCCCGTGCGCGCGCTGCTCCTTCTGCTCGGGCTCGTGAGTTTGATGGGCATGCCATACGCCGTGCTGATGCCTGTCTTCGCAGACCGGGTTCTGGGGGGCGGCGCGAGCGGGCTCGGGCTTTTGATGGGCGCGTCGGGCTTGGGCGCGCTCGCGGGCGCGGTCGCGCTCGCGATGAGGCGGGGCTTAAGCGGGCTGGGCCGCTGGGTCGCCTTCTCGTCGGCGGGCTTCGGCGTGAGCATAATCCTCTTCTCGCAGTCGCGCTCGTTCTGGCTGTCGGCGGCGCTGCTCGTCCCCGCCGGCTTCTCGATGATGGTGCAGATGGCCTCGTCGAACACGCTCATACAGTCAATGGTGCCGGACGAGTTGCGCGGGCGGGTGATGGCCGTCTATTCGATGATGTTCATGGGGATGGCGCCGCTGGGCGCGCTCCTGGCCGGGACGCTCGCGCGCGCCGCAGGCGCCCCGGCCACCGTCGCCGCGGGCGGAGCGGCCTGCATACTCGGCGCGCTCGTGTTCGGGCTGCGGCTGCCCGCGCTCGGGTGCGAGGCGCGCCAGATAATCGTGGCGCCCCAGATGACGGGCGGCGACCCGGCCGAGGAGGTGACGGCCGACGCCCGGCCGCTCGCCGCCGGCGAGGCTACCGCTAGAGCACGGTGAAAGGCACGTTGTTGCTAGCGACTCGGTTGTTGATGACGACTAGGCCGCCCGCCCCCGCGCCCGCCGGGACTTCGACGACGATCTGCACGCGTGACGAGGAGTCGGTTGTGAAGTCCCAGCTCACCACCGGCGCCGTCACGTTCCCTATCAGCACCTCGTCGGCAGGCCCCTGCACGGGGCCGAAGCCCCAGCCGAGGATGGTCACCCGCGTGCCGGGGGCGCCGCGGCGCGGCGTGGCGGTGTCTATCCAAGGCGTATGCAGGCGGCACGCCTCGACGGCGTTCTCCGAGTTCAGCTCCCGCGTGTTCTGGACTGCCGTCGGGTCGCAGGTGTGGAAGATTTCGTGCAGCAGCGTGGAGGCCATCATGAAGCGCCCGATGCGGAACGCCCGGAGGTTGAACGCGATGTTCGTGCCTGTGCGCTCGCCGAATATGTTGTCGTCGAACGGGCGCAGGTAAACGTTCGCCGCGTCGAAGGAGTCCTGTAGCGAATTGGCGTTGCCGTTCCGGCACCCGCTGGCGAAAAAGTTCTGGCAGCGCCGGCTGGTCAACACTCCGCGCACGATGTCCTCCGCCTGGCGCAGGCGGCGCAGGTGCACGGGGTCTGTCACCACCTCCCAGTCGAGCGGCGCTGGGGCGGCGCCGAGCGCCCAGCGGTGCACGGTCGCGCCGTCGCCGCCGCGCTGTTGCTGTAGGACGTGCGTCAGTTCGTGCGCGATGAGGCGGCGGCCGTCCTCGGCGCCGGGCCGGTACTCGCCCGCGGCGAAGAACACGTCGCTCCCGAGCGTGAAGGCGCGGGCGTCGAGGGCGCGGGCCGACTCCTCGGCCGCGCCGTCCGTGTGGACGCGCACGTGGCCGAAGTCCCGGCCGAAGCGCGACTCCATGAACTCCCTCGCCCCCGCGTCGAGGGGGCGCCCAGACGAGCCGTGCGCGACTTCCGCGTGCGGCGCTGCGCCCGTGCCGGCGCCCTCCGCGCGCTTCGTCTGCACGAGCCCCGGAGCCTCTTCGGCGTGCTCGGCGGCGCACTTCGGGCAACTGCCGCCGCACGAGCACGAGCGCTGAACCCGCGGCCCCGGCGCGCGCATCACTTGGTCGGCGACGCGGTCGGCCTCCTGCTCGTAGGCGTCGCCGGGCCGGCTGACTGTGAGCTTGAATTGGGCCCCGGCGGCGGCGCGGCCGCCCTTCTCGCCCCCGAGGCGGATCGCAGGGCGGTCGAGCATGTAGAGCGGCGCGCGAGCTAGCGCCCCGCTCTTCCGCCCGGCGCGGGGGCGGCCGTCACGGACTTCATCCTGTTTCGCGTGAGATGATGTCCTGCGCGACGTGGCGAACATGCGCGGCGCTCCTTTCCGTGCGGCGTGCCGTCGAGGGGGCGTGAGGGGGCTTGCGAATTGTCGCGAGGTTAACGCTTCGAGGCGCGTTGAAGATAAGTCTGCTTATTCTGGTTGTCAATAAAAAATAAAAACCGCGCGGCGGGGTGGAAATGATACGTCTGACCAAATCAGGCCCGGTGATTGACGGCTCCGACGAAGAGGTCGGAGTGCTGCGCGAGCAGTTCGAGCGGCGCCACTGGATTGCGCTGCCAAACTTCCTCGACCAGGCGCTCTCGCAGACCGTGCGGCGCAAGCTCGACGGCGCCGAGTTCCTCGCGGTCGAGCGCGAGATAGGCTCGGAGCTGCGGCCGGCCGACACATCGCTCTACTTCGCCTTCGAGCTTCTGCTCAACAGCCCGGAAGCCCTCCGCCTCGTCCCGCGCCTGACGGGGTGCGCGCCCGCGCTCTCCTTCAGCGGCCGCATCTACCGGCGGCTGCCCGGCGGCGCGCACTTCAACCGCTGGCACTCCGACGTGACGAATGGCGGGCGCATGGTCGCCCTGAGCGTCAACCTGAGCGAGCGGCCCTACGAAGGCGGCGGCACGCAACTGCGCGAGGCCGCGACGGGGCGCGTGCTCTGCGAGCTCGCCAACACGGGCTTCGGCGACGCGATCATGTTCCGCATTGACCCCTCGCTGGAGCACCGGGTGATGAACGTGACGGGCCGCGAGCCCAAGACGGCGCTCGCCGGCTGGTTCCGCTCAAAATATGACCCCGAGTCGCTCTTCGGCCGCGGGCCGGCGAAAACGGCCCCCTGAGCGCCCGCCTTTTTTATTGACATTTACGATTCATATATTAGAGTTGCGGCCACCCGCAGTTAGAACCCCTTACCCGTTCGCAGAGGGCCGACATGACATCTTCGCGGCGCGACTTTTTGAGGGACGTGGGGCTCGCGTTCGGCGCGGTGACGCTGCCGTCGTGGGCTCTGGAGTCAGAGGCGGCCGCGGCCGACCTGCTCACCTCGGAGAAGAGCAAGCTCGCCGACGCGGCGCTCTCTGAGGCGAAGCGGCTCGGCGCCGCCTACGCCGACATACGCATCAACCGCTACCGCTCCGAGGCGATAACTACGCGCGAGCTACAGGTGCAGAACGTCTCGCGCTCGCAGAGCTTCGGCTTCGGCGTGCGCGTGCTCGTGCGCGGCACCTGGGGCTTCGCTTCGAGCCGAGAAGTCACCGAAGCCGAGGTGCGGCGCGTCACCGGGCAGGCCGTCGAGATTGCGCGGGCGAACGCCGCCTACCAGCGAAAGCCCGTCCGGCTCGTCCCCGCCAAGCGCGTCACGGCAAAGTGGCGCAGCCACTTCGAGCGCGACCCGTTCGACGTTGCGATTGACGACAAGATTCAGTTCCTCATGCGCCTCAACGAGACGGCGCTGAAGACGAAGGGCGTGAGCTTCGTCAACAGCGGCCTCTTCTTCGTCAACGAGCAGAAGTTCCTCGCCACCTCCGACGGCTCGCGCATAGAGCAGTACATCATCCGCAGCTTCCCCAACTTCAACATCACGGCCGTTGACCGCGACCGCGGAGACTTCCAGTCGCGCGCCTCGTACGGCGGCCCCTCCGGCGTAGGCTACGAGTATTTGACGAACTACCCCTGGCTCACGGAGGCGGGGCAGGCCGCCGAAGAGGCCGTCGCGAAACTCAAGGCCAAGTCGGTCGAGCCGGGCAAGTACGACCTGGTTCTGCACCCCTCTCACTTGTGGCTCACCATTCACGAGTCGGTCGGCCACCCCACGGAACTCGACCGCGCTCTCTGGTGGGAGGCCAACTACGCCGGCACGAGCTTCCTCACGCCGGACAAGACGGGCAAGCTCCAGTTCGGCTCGAAGATCGTCAACTTCGTAGCAGACCGTGTGCAGCCCTCGGGCCTGGCCACCGTCGGCTACGACGACGAGGGCGTGCCTGCGCAGCGCTGGCACCTCGTGCGCGACGGCCTCTTCGTTGACTGGCAGACGACGCGCGACCTAGCGCCCCTCGTCGGGCGCAAAACTTCCTACGGCTGCCTGCACGCCGACTCCTGGTCGAGCGTGCCGTTCCCGCGCATGCCGAACGTCTCTCTGGAGCCGGCGAAGGAGCCGGTCTCGCTCGACCAGTTGGTGGGCGGCGTCGAGCGCGGGATTCTGATTTACGGGAACGGCAGCTACTCGATTGACCAGCAGCGCTACAACTTCCAGTTCGGCGGTCAGACCTTCTGGGAGATAAAGAACGGGAAGATCGCGGGGATGCTCAGGGACGTGGCCTACCAGTCGCGCACGACCGACTTCTGGGGCGCGTGCGACGCGCTCGGCGGCCCGCAGACCTACCAGCTCGGCGGCAGCTTCAACGACGGCAAGGGCGAGCCGGGTCAGTCGAACGCCGTCTCGCACGGCTGCCCGCCCGCGCGCTTCCGCCAGATTAACGTCCTCAACACCGCGACCCAGAACGCATAGGAGTGATTGGGATGCTTCAAGCCGCGAACAGCCCTCTGCTGACCGAGTCCGAGGCGCGCGCGCTCACCGCGAAGATGCTCTCGTTCGTCAAGGCCGACGACGCGCAGGTCAACGTCAACAGTCAGACCTTCTCGCACCTGCGCTTCGCCGCCAACGCCTTCTCGACCAGCGGCCGGCGCCAGAACCGCACCGCCTCCGTCGCCGTCTGGGTTAAAGACAAGGACGGCATGAAGCGCGGCGCCGCCTCGACCAACGAGTTGGACGAAGCCTCGCTGCGCCGCGCCGTCGAGGAGGCCGAGACGCTCGCGCGCATCTCGCCGGTGGACCGGGAGTACGTGCCGACCGTCGGGCCGCAGGTTTACAAGCCGACGGGCGGCTTCGCCGAGTCGGCCGCCGACGTCTCGGTCGCGGACCGCGCGCGCCGCGTCAGCGAGATCATCGCGGCCTGCGAGAGGGCGGGCGTCGTCGGCGCCGGCTTCCACCAGGCGGGCGGCTTCGCCGGCGCCTTCGCCACGAAGGCCGGCAGCTTCGCCTACCAGCGCTCGTCGAACGTCGCGCTCTCGATGACGACGCGGACGCGCGACGGGTCGTCTTCCGGCTACTTCCTCCGCAGCCACTTCGACGCCGCCAAACTCGACACCGAGCGCATCGCGCGCGAGTCCATCCGCCGCGCGCTCGAAGGGCGCGACGCCCGCCCGGTCGAGCCCGGCACCTACGCCGTCATCCTGGAGCCGCAGGCGGTCGCCGACCTCCTGTCCTCTTTCGCCTTCAGCTTCGACGCGCGCAGCGCCGAGGAGGGGCGCAGCCCGCTCTCCGCGCCCGGCGGCAAGACGCGCCGCGGCGAGAAGTTCTTCGACGAGCGCATCAACGTCTACAGCGACCCGTGGCACGCCGAGCTGCCCGGCTCGATGACGGCGCAGGGCGGGCTGCCCGCGCAGAAGGTCTACCTGGTGCGCAACGGCGTCGTCGAGAACCTCGTCTACTCGCGCTTCTGGGCGCAGCGCCAGGCGACCGACCCGACGCCCGGCCCCGTCAACACTATCATCGAGGCGACGGGGCCGACGATAACCACCGAGGAGATGATCAAAAACACCGACCGCGGCCTGCTCATCAGCCGCTTCTGGTACATCCGCTCCGTTGACCCGCGCACGCAGAGCCTGACGGGCCTGACGCGCGACGGCGTCTGGTACATCGAGGGCGGGAAGATTAAGCACGCGGCGAAGAATCTGCGCTTCAACCAGAGCATCATCCGCATGCTCGCGCCCGGCAACGTCGAGGCCGTCTCCGCCCCCGAACGCGTCAGCAGCAGCGAGGGGCAGAACGCCGCCCTCCTGCCCGCCCTCAAGCTCAAAGCCTTCACCTTCACCTCGCAGTCCGAAGCAGTCTGATGGAGGTTGCCCAGATGAACACTTCGCCCGCCGCGAACCTGCGACGGAGGGCCGCGGGCGTGAGCCTCGTCGCCGCGCCGCTGCTGCTGCTGGCTTCGACCGTCTACCGCTTCGGCCTCGGCCGCAACTTCGAGTGGTACGCAACGATGAAGCTCTCCTTCTTCTTCTTCGCCGTCGGCGCGCTCGGGCTGGTGCACCTGCTGCGGGGTCGGGCCGACGGCTCCTCGCTTGTCGGCGGCGCCCTCACGCTCGCTGGCTGCCTCTCGGGCGCGAGCCTCACGACGGCCGTCCTCATCCTGATGACGATCCAGGAGGGCGGGCTCGACCCGGCCGCGCTGCAAACAATCGAGCGCGCGCTCAACCAGTTCGGCGGCTACCGCGCCATCGTCCTGTGCCCGCTGCCGGGGCCGCTCTTCCCCGCCGGGCTGCTGATCCTGGCCGTGGCCCTCTGGCGCAAGCGCGTCGTGCCGGCGTGGGCCGCGCTGGCCTTCGCCGCCGGGGCGATCCTCTTCCCCGCGGGCCGCGCCGCCGGCGTCGTCTGGGCCTTCTGGGTCTGCGACGTGCTGCTCAGCGTCTCGCTCGGCTACATCGGCTGGCACGTCCTGACGATGACCGCCGAGGAGTGGGAGCGACGCCCGGAGGCGCGCCCCGAGGTGGTCGAGACCGTCTGACAGAGGCGCGAGCGGCGGCGAGCGGCCCTGTTTACTGCTGTGGTTTGGTCTTGACGACGTTGCGGCGCTTGCGCTCGATGCGGATTGTCGGAAGGTTGAAGGTGGCGCCGAGGCGCCGCAGCTTGTCGAGGTCAACGTCGCCGACGACGTTGATGACTTTCAGCTCCTGATCGTTTATGAAGAGGAGGGCGAGCCCCCGGACGCGCCCGCCCTCACTCGCGGCGTAGACCTCGGCCTGCTCCAGCCCGTCGTACCGGCTGCTGATGTCCACTAGTTGCGTCCAGCCGCGCAGTTGCTCGCGCAGGGCGGCCACGTCCGCCTCGGCCGGCCGCCCCGCCTCCCTGAACTTCAGCCCGCGGACGTAGACGCCTTTGAGCCCGACGCACATCTCCTTGACCTGCCGCTCCTCGGGGTCGCTGTCGGAGAGGAGCGCGCAGGCGAAGTTGACGAGGCCGCCGTCAACCTCGACGCGGACGGTCTCGGTGGCCTGCGGCGCGAGGCGGTCGAGGGCGTCGAGCCGCAGGCGGCCGCGCTCCTCCTGCGCCGCCGCGGCCGACGCGCAGAGCGCGGCGACGAGCCCGGCCGCCGCCAGACGTTTGACGATGTAGACGATTGCTTTCATAAACGCTCCGTTCACCTGGTTCCGCCCCGCGCCCCGAGGCTCTCTGCACCCTCTTCGCCCTGCACGCGGCGCCGCACCTCTTCGAGTCTCGCCCCCGTCAGGCGCAGCGCGTAGACGAGCTGCTCTTTCGCCCGCAGCCTCTGCGCGGCTTCGTCGGGCTCGACGTGCGGCGCGGTGCCGACCACGCGCCCGCGCCCGCGAGCCGCGAGAACGCGCGGCCGACGCTGCCTACGCGCCGCCTCAAACTTCCGCGGCCCCGCCGGCGCGGGCTCCTCGTTTCGCGCGACGGGCGGCGGCGGGAGTGTTTGTTCGACCTCGCGCGCGGGCGTCGCCGGCTGCGTTGCGGCCGCGGTCGGCCGTCCGCCTTCGCCGCGCCGCGCCGCGACGAGCGCCGCGAGCGCGCCCGCGAGCACGGCGAGCAGGACGGCGGCGGCCGCGGCCATGTGCGCCGCGCCGAAGCGTCGCCCGGCGTTCGCGGCCGGGACCGGCGCGGCCGCGTCGTGCGGCAGTTCGAGCGGGCGCGGGCGGTGGCCGAAGGCGCCGAGCAGTCGTTCGAGCCGCTCGACCTCGGCGTCGCGCGCGCCCGTCTTTTCCCAGAGGTAGTCGCTCATCGCCTACGCCCTCTCCCTTCGAGCCGCGCGCGCAGGAGCTTCATCCCGCGGTGCAGGTTGACGCGCACCGAGACGGGGCGCAGACCCGTGCGCGCGGCGATCTCCGGCCCGGTCATGCCCTCGACGAGCCGCAGCACCAGAGTCTCGCGGTACGCCTCGGGCAGCGTCCGGATCAACTCTAAAATCTCCGCGGCCTCGGCCGAAGGCCCGCCCGCCGTGTGCGCCAGCTCGTCGCGCAGCTCCTCGGTCTCGCGTGCGCGGCGGTGGAAGTCCGTCGCGCGGTTGCGCGCGATCATCGCCACCCACGGGCCGAAGCGCGCCGCGTCGCGCAGCGTGTCGAGCTTGCGGAAGGCGGTGAGGAAGACCTCCTGCACGAGGTCGCCGACCTCGCCGTAGGGCACGCGCGCCAGCAGGACGCCGTGCACCAACGGCGCGTAGAGTTCGTAAAGCCCCGCGAACGACTCGCGGTCGCCCGCGCGCACGGCCGCGACGAGCGCCTCCTCCGGCGACGCGGCAGACGCCTCGGCCGCCCCGGCCCCGCCCGGCCGGCACGGCTCGTCCCTGAAAAACAGGCTGCTCGTCTCGACTTCCAGCATGCGTCGGAGTTGTCCCACCGCGCCCTTCCGACCGTAAGACGCCCGCCCGCCGGGGAACGTTAACAGGGTCGTAGATTTTGATTTGAAATCGAAAACCGCAAAGCGAAAATCATCTGACGAAGCCCGCGGCGGCGAGGTAGTCGAGGACGAGGGCGGCGTTCTCCTCGGCGGAGCGGGCGGCCGAGTCGAGGCGGA
>DASPKR010000437.1:0-3076 GCA_035627975.1 Pyrinomonadaceae bacterium
AACCTCATCGCGGGCGACCTCCCCGAAACGGCCGAAGACCCCGTCATCCTCAAGCTCGACACCGACGCCGCGCCCGTTTTGCGCCTCGCCGTCTCGGCCAACAAGCCCCTGCGCGAAGTCACCGACATCGCCGACAAGGAGATCAAGGAGCGCGTCGAGTCCATTAACGGCGTCGGGAGCGTGACCATCGTCGGCGGCTCGACGCGCGAGATACACGTCTGGATCGACCCGGACAAGATGCGCGCCTTCAACGTCACCGTGCCGGAAGTCGTGGCCGCCATCCGCCAGCAGAACATGGAAGTGCCGGGCGGCCGCGTTGACGAGGGCACGCGCGAGCTGACCGTCCGCACGATGGGGCGCATCACGAACCCTGCCGACTTCAACCACGTCGCCGTCGGCAACCGGGGCGGCTACGCCGTGAAAATCTCCGACATCGGGTACGTCGAGGACGGCACGGAGGAGCAGCGAACCTCCGCCCGGCTGAACGGGCAGCCGGCCGTCACGCTCGTCGTCTCGAAGCAGTCGGGGCAGAACTCCGTCGAGGTGGCCGACGCCATCAAGGAGCGGCTAAAGGAACTGGAGCCCGGCCTGAAGAAGAAGGGGGTTCGCACGCAGATAGTCGGCGACACCTCCATCTTCATCAAGGCGGCGGTCGAGAGCATACAGACGCACCTCGTCGAGGGCGGGCTCCTGGCCGCGCTCGTCGTCTTCCTCTTCCTCTGGAACGTCCGCTCGACTCTGATCGCGGCCTTAGCCATACCGACCTCCATCATCGCCACCTTCGGGCTGATGGCGGCGCTCGACTACACGCTGAACCAGATAACGATGCTCGCGCTGACGCTGATGGTGGGCATCGTGATTGACGACGCGATAGTAGTCCTCGAGAACATCTTCCGCTTCGTAGAGGAGAAGGGGATGCCGCCCTTCCAGGCGGCAATCGAAGGCACGCGCGAGATAGGCCTTGCCGTCATGGCGACGACGCTCTCGCTCCTCGCCGTCTTCATTCCCGTCGGCTTTATGGGCGGCATGGTGGGCCGCTTCATGTCCTCGTTCGGCCTGACGGCCTCCTTCGCAATCGCCGTCAGCCTCGTCGTCTCGTTCACGCTGACGCCCATGCTCGCCGCGCGCCTGATTAAGCGGCGCGAGGCGGGGGAGGGGCCGGGGACGGGCGCTGTTCCCAGCGAGGGCGACGCGCCCGCCGGGCTCGCCGACGAGTCGAAGATCGAGGCCGGCTCGCCCGTGCCCGTGTCGGAGTCGCAGCAGACGGCCGAGGGCGAGGAGCGCTCGGCGCCGGAGCCCGAGCGCGTCGGCCGCGGGCGGCGGGAGCTGCGCCCGCGGCGAACGTCGAAGGAGTCGCGCTGGTATCGCCCCGTTGACCGAACCTACACGGCGATGCTCAGGTGGGCGATGGCGCACCGCTGGGCCGTCGTCGTGCTGTGCGTCGTCGTGACCCTGAGCATCGTGCCGCTCTTCATGCTCGTCGGCAAGAACTTCCTGCCCGTGGACGACCAGTCGCAGTTCGAGGTGAACGTCCGCACGCCCGAGGGCTCGACGCTCGCCGCCACGTCGGCCGTGGTGGAGAAGATTGCGGCCGACATAAAGCGCGAGCTTCCGGGCGTCACGGACACGCTCGTGACCATCGGCGGCGGCCAGCAGCAGCTCGTCAACGAGGCCAACATCTACGTCAAGCTCACCGACATAGCCGCGCGCGAGAAGTCGCAGGTGCAGTTGATGGAGGGCGCGCGCGACCTGCTCGCCAGGTACCCGAAGGAGCTTCGCACGAACGTCGGGCAGGTGCAGGCCATCTCGGGCGGCGGCTTCCGCAACGCCGACATACAGTTCGTAATCGGCGGCCCCGACCTTCAGAAGCTCACGGAATACTCCGAGGCGCTGCTCGCGAAGATGAAGAGCATCCCCGAAGTGGTTGACGCCGACTCCTCGCTCATCGTCGGCAAGCCCGAGGTTCGAGTCCGGATAGACCGCGCGCGCGCGGCCGACCTGGGCGTGCGCGTCGGCGACATAGCGCAGGCCCTCAACGTCCTCGTCGCCGGGCAGGATGTGACGACCTACAATGAAGGCACAGACCAGTACGACGTGCGCGTGCGCGCCGTCGGGCAGGCGCGCACGCGCCCCGAGGCGCTCTCGAACCTCTTCGTTCAGTCGTCGAAGACGGGCTGGACGAACCTCTCCAACCTCGTCGTGCTCGAAGAAGGGACGGGCCCGTCGGCCATAGACCGCCTCAACCGGCAGCGGCAGGTGACGCTCACGGCGAACGTCCGCTCGGGCGGCTCGCAGGCCGCCGTCATCGAGCAGATGAACCGGTTCGTGCAGGAGGTGGGCGTTGACCCGGCGTACAGCACCGGCCTGGCCGGCCGCTCGAAGGAGCTGGGCCGGGCGGGCTACTACTTCATGCTGGCCTTCGTGCTCTCCTTCGTCTTCATGTACATGGTGCTGGCGGCGCAGTTCGAGTCGTTCATACACCCCGTCACGATACTGCTCACGCTCCCGCTCGCCATCCCGTTCGGCATCTTCTCCATACTCGTCATGGGGCAGACCGTGAACATCTTCTCCGGGCTCGGCCTGCTGCTCCTCTTCGGCGTGGTCAAGAAGAACGCGATCTTGCAGATAGACCACACTAACGAGCTGCGGTCGCAGGGGATGGAGCGCCTCGAGGCAATCGTGCAGGCGAACCGCGACCGCCTGCGGCCGATCCTTATGACGACGGTGGCGCTCGTGGCCGGCATGATGCCGCTGGTGGTCTCGACGGGGCCGGGCTCCGGGACGAACCGCTCGATTGGCGTCCTCGTCGTCGGCGGGCAGACGCTCTGCCTGCTGCTCACGCTGCTCGCCGTCCCCGTCTTCTACTCGCTCTTCGACGACATCGGCCACAGCCGCGTCTGGGGCCGCATAGGCTCCTGGGCCGTCGCGCCCTTCGCGTGGGCGCGCAGGCGCGCCGCCACGGCCGCGCAGTCGTTCTTCGGGATGTTCGGCAGGTAAAGAACAAGGGTTATGCACAAACGCACTCATGAATCGTTGAAGGGACTGGCGGCTGCGGCGCTCCTCGCGTGCTCGCTGG
>DASPKR010000438.1:0-10769 GCA_035627975.1 Pyrinomonadaceae bacterium
TGCGCCCCGCGCTCGGCCGTCTTTGGGTCGAAGCTCGCCGCCTCGCCGAGCGGGACGGGGAAGACGGTGCGGTAGCCGTGTATGACGTCGAAGCCGAACAGGAGCGGAATCTTCAGGCGCGACTCCTCGACCGCCGCGCGCTGCAACTCGTTCGCGTTCTTCACGCCGCGCACGTTCAGGGTCGAGCCGAGCAGCCCCTTGCGCGCCAGCTCCAAGTGCTCCTCGCGGTAGCGGCCGTCGGCGTGGCCGTCGAGCTGCTGTAGCTGTCCGAGCTTCTCTTCGAGTGTCATGCGCGCGAGAAGCGCGTCAATCCTGCGCTCGATGGGGGATTCGGCGCGACGCGGGGCGGGCGCGTGGCGGCGCTGCGGCTGTGCCGGCGCGGCCGCGGCGACGAGCGCGAGCGGCAGCAGCAGCCGCGTAAGCTTCCGTGGGCTCATCGGCAGTCTCCTCCGTCAGGCGTGGCCGGGTGATTTTATTGCTGAGCTTCGACGCGACGAATATACTACAGTTCCGGCGCCTTAAAGAATTAACCGTGGTGGGCAGGATGAACAGGATGAAGACAAACACGTATTTCAAATCCTTCCTCTTCATTCTGTCAGTCACGGTTAATTTTACTTTCGCATCAACACTCCGCCCACAGGCCGACGCAGCGGCGCTGCTGCGCGAGGCCGCGGAGCTGCTTCAGGCCGGGAGGCTCGACGACGCCGAGGGCGTGCTCAGGCGCGCGCTCGCGGCCGTCCCGGCGAGCGCCGACGCGCACAACCTCCTCGGCGTGCTCAACGACAGGCGCGGCCGGTTCCGCGAGGCTGAGGCCGCCTACCGCGAGGCAATCCGCCTGCTGCCTCGGGCCGTCGGGGCGCGCGCCAACCTCGGCGTGCTGCTCGCGCGCTCGGGGCGCGCGGCCGAGGCCGTCCCCGTCTTCGAAGAGGTCTTGCGACTCGCGCCGGGCCACCCGCCGGCGACCTTCAACCTCGGGCTCGCCCTCTTCCAGCTAAATCGCCACGATGAGGCCGCGGCCCTGCTCGCGTCCGAGCCCGCGCTCGCTCAGAACGCCCCCGAGGCTTTCTACCACCTGGGGCTCATCGCCTCCGCGCGCGGCCGCGCCGAAGAGGCCGCCGATCTCTGGCAGCGAGCCCTTGAGCTTCGCGAGCGATACCCGGAGGTAAACTTCGCGCTCGCCGAGGAGCTGCGGCGGCAGCGCCGCTACGAGGGCGCGGCCGAGTTCTACGAGCGCGCGCTCGCGCAAGACCCCTCGAAGCTCGTCTATCACGTAAGGCTCGGCGGCGCGCTGATGCTCCTCTCGCGCTACGACCGCGCGCTCGAAGTCTTCCGGCGCGCTGCCGAGCGCTTCCCCGACTCGGCGGAGGCGCACTACTTCGCCGGGATAGCCGCGCGCGGCGCTGCCCGCTACGACGCGGCCGAGGCGTCTCTGCGCCGCTCGCTCGCGCTCAAGAGCGGGAGCGTGGACGCGACGGCGCAGCTCGGCTTCGTCGTGGGCGAGCTGGGTCGCGGCGAGGAGGCCGAGAAAATCTTGCGGCGCGCCGTCGCGCTCGACGCGCGCCACTTCTACGCGCACTACGACCTGGGCCGTCTGCTCGTCAGGGCTCGCCGCTTCGAGGAGGCCGTCCCTGTGCTGCGCGCCGCGGCGCGTCTCCGGGAGCAAGACCCCGGCGTCCACTACCAGCTCTTCATCGCCCTCACGCGGCTCAAGCGCATGGAGGAGGCCGAGCGCGAGCTTGCAGCCTTCAAAGAGCTCGACGCGGCGCGAAAGGCCCGGCGCGCCTCGGGCGAAGAGGAACAGGTCGAGGACGCCCTGCCGCGCCCGGAGGCCGCGGAGCCGGAGAGGTAGGCGCGAAGATGAAGGGGCCGCGCCCGTCGCTTCAGAGAAGTCTCTGAAGCGACGGGCGCGGCCCCGCTCTTTTGTCGCCCTAGAACTGGAAGCGGCCCTGTAGCTCGATGACGCGACCGGCCAAGCCGCGCTCGGCGCGACCGAACAGCGCGTTCGTTATGTTCGTGCTCGGGCTGTTGAAGCCGAACGACTGGAGGTTGAGGAGGTTGAAGACGTTGAAGAAGTTGGCCTTG
The DNA here is from genome assembly GCA_035627975.1 of Pyrinomonadaceae bacterium. Lineage (GTDB taxonomy): Bacteria > Acidobacteriota > Blastocatellia > Pyrinomonadales > Pyrinomonadaceae > QHXN01. The sequence goes on from DASPKR010000438.1 coordinate 2,083, forward strand.
ACTTCGAGGAACGTCCCCTCGCCGAGGAACTCCGGCACGCCGAACTTCTTCGCCACGCTCATGTCAACGTTGAAGTAGTTCGGGCCGCGGAAGGAGTTGCGCCCCACGCCCGGGAGGCGCGGCGTCGCGCCCTCGCCCGTCGCGCCCGTCGTGGAGAAGTAGCGCGTTCCGCCGCCGGCGAAGTTGCTGCCCGTGATGAATGCTTCGTCCGATGTGTCGTTGCCGGCGCCGCCCAGATAGGCGGTCGGGCGCGCGGGGCAGATGACGGGGCGGTTCAGGCTCGGGCAGTCGCCTATGACGGGCGTCCACGGGAAGCCCGTGTGCGCCGTGACGATGCTGCTCACCTGCCAGCCGCCGAGCGCCTTGCCGACGGCGCCCCTGCGGCCGCGGAAAATGGGCAGCTCCCATATGCCGGAGCCGACGAAGTAGTGGCGCACGTCGTAGTCGGAAGGCCCTCGCTCCTGCCTCACGTCGAGCGGGAAGGTCGGGTTCGTGGGCGCGCCCGGCCCCTCGTTCGAGATGATGTCAATGCTCTTGGCCCAGCGGTAGTTTGCGTCGAACTGTAACCCTTGAGAGAAGCGGCGCGTCAGGCGCGCGATCATCGCGTTGTAGCTCGAGGTGGTGTCGGGCGTCGGGAAGAAGACGCCCGAGAGCGTCCCCGTCGGCGGGTAGAAGAATATCTGGTTGACGAGGCGGACGAGCTTGCGGCCGGCGCTGCCCTGGTAGCCCAGCTCCCCCACCAAGTTACCCGGCAGGTTGTACTGGCCTTCGAGCGAATAGGTATAGACGTAGGGCGTCGGCACGTCGGCCGGCGCACCGTAAACCTCGACCTGCTCGACGCCGGGCCGCAGGTTCGGGAAGCCCGTGGCCGGGTTGATGCCGAGCGCGAGCGCAGGGTTGACGGGGTAGCTGAAGGGCGAGTTGTTCGCGCCCAGCGCGTAGAGAATCTGCCCGCCGTTGAAGGGCGTGCTGAAGTCGGCGGCCGAGGTGCCGCAGCAGATTCGGTAGCGCGCGAAGAAGGGCGGGTTGCCGCGCGAGTTGGCGAAGAGCACGATGGGGACGCGGTTGTAGGCTATGCCGAAGCCGCCGCGCAGGACCATCCTGTCCTGCCGGAAGAGGCCGCCGAGCGCGTCGCCCCAGTCGGGGCTGTAGGCGAAGCCGACGCGCGGGGCGAAGTTGTTCCAGTCGCGCGGGTACATCTCGTCAACGACCTGAAGGCGCGCGCCTGAGAGAGCCGCAGCGCCGCTCCCGAGCACGAGGTTGCTGATGCGCCCCTGCGTCTCCGAGAGCGGCGAGAAGTACTCCCACCGCAGGCCGAGGTTCAGGGTGAAGTTGGGCCGCACCTTCCAGTCGTTCTGCGCGAAGGCGGCGTAGGTCGTGCTGCGGAAGTAGCGCTGCGACTCGGCCGGGCCGCCCGTGCGCGGGTCGGCGTTTATCTGGTAGAAGAGCGGCGCGTCGTTGACGAAGTTGAAGAGGCCGCCGAAGGTGAAGAGCGGGCGCGACCCGCCCGAGAGGTCGTTGTTGTCCTGCTCCCAGCGCGCCTCGCCGCCGAAGCTCCACGCCATGTTGCCCATCACCTTCCGGAGCGTGTCGCGTAACTCGAAGGTGTTTTCGGCGAAGATGCCGGGCGTCGTCTCGGACCACGGCGGGCCGAAGCGCAGGCGGTCGCCCGGCATGGACTCTATCTCGATGCGCGGTATGCCGAAGTTCGTCCCCGAGGAGGACTCGATCTCGTTGAAGGCGAAGCGCGTGGCGTTGAAGCGAGCCTCGTTGACGGCCGAGTCGGAGAGCACGCGCGTCCACGTTATGGTGCCGAAGGCGTTCTTGGGGGCCGTGCTCACGTCGCCCTGCGGGCGGCTGCGGCCCGCCGCGTCGCTGCCCGTGCCGCGGAAGCGCGACAGGTACGAGCTGAACGCCAGCGTGTCGCGCGAAGTCAGGTTGAAGTCAAGGCGCAGGTTGAACTGGTTGCCGCGGCTCAAGGTCGGGACGGATAGCTGCGCGAACTGTAGGTCTGGTACGCCGTCGAGGCCGCCGCCGTTCAAGGCGCCGAAGGAGAGGTACTGCCCCGTCGCGCCCGCGGGCCGCCCTATGTCTATGCCGCCCGCGACCTGCTGGCACTGGTTGAAGGAGCCGGACGGGAAGCCGGCGAAGGCGCACGTGACGGGTATGACCGAGATGACGCGCGGCGCCGCTCCGGGGTCGCCCAGTATCGCGGCGGCGACGCTGCCGGGCCGCACCTGCTGCACGAGCTGCCGGAACTGCGGCGTCTCGACGAAGGCGTTGACGGTGTCCGTGTTGCTGCTTCTGAGGCCCTCGTAGGAGAAGAAGAAAAACGCCTTGTCGCGGCCGAGCTTGAAGGCCGTGGGCGGGTCGAAGCCGAAGCGCGGGAGCGGCAGCGGCCCGCCGAAGGAGCCGCCGTACTGGTTCAGGCGCTGGTTGACGCGGACGGGCGGCGCGCCGTTCGGGCCGCCGTACTTGTTGAAGGCGTTAAGGCCGGGGCTGTTGTTCTTCAGGAAGAGGCTCCCGTGGAACTGGTTCGTGCCGTTCTGCGAGACGGTGAGCACCTGCGCGCCGGAGTTTCGGCCGTACTCGGCAGAGTAGGCGTTGGCAATGACCCTGACCTCCTTGACAGACTCCTGGTTCGGCGTGACGACGGCCGCGCCGCCGTGCGTCAGGCTGTTCACGCTCGTGCCGTCAATCTGGTAGTTGTTGGCCGAGACCCTCTGTCCGTTGGCGGAGATTTGGACTTGGTTCTCGGTCTGGAAGATGCCGCGCTCCGAGGAGCCGCCCGGCCCCGTCTGGTTCGGGAGGCTGACGGAGCCGCCCGTCCCGGAGCGCGCGCCCTGGCCGAAGACGCCGGGCGTCAAGCGCAGAAGCTCGTAGGGGTCGCGCCCGAACTGCGGGAGGGCTTTCACCTCCTGGTTGGTTATGGCCTTGTTGATGTCTGCGTTCTCGGTCTCGAGCGCGGGCGAGGCACTGCCCGTCACCGTGACGGTCTCGGCCACCTCGCCGGCCGTGAGCACGACGTCAACGCCCTGCACCTGCTCGGCGTTGACGACGACGCTCTCGAAGGTCGTCTTCTTAAAGCCCGCCTTCTCGACCGTCAAGGTGTACGTGCCGGGCGGGAGCTGGCTTATGCGGTAGAAGCCCTCCCCGCCCGAAGTCGTCTGCTGAGTGGCGCCGGTCTCGTTGTTGCGGAGCGTGACGGCCGCCTCGGGCACGACTGCGCCCGTCGCGTCCGTCACGGTACCCTGTATGCCGGCCCGGAACTGCGCCAGCGCGGCCGGAGAGAGAATGAGCACGAAGAGCGCGCAGAGGAGTGCGCGCCTGAGAGACTCAAGGGTGTGGGCCATTTTTTTGAACACCTCCGTTGGCGGGGTTGCTAGCCGCGCGCGCGGCGGGGCGGGCCCGCTTCGCGTGCGGTGGCGCGAGGGCCGCCCGTTTCAAAACGTCGGGGGTAGAGAACTGCCGGCGCCAGACTGCCGTGACTTGCCTGTTCGGTTGTGCTGATTGACTGGGGAAGAAATAGCACTTGGGCGGGTTTTTTTCAAATGAAATTTTTCGACGCCTCTGGTAATCTTGGTCGCGCCCAAGCAGACTTTCCGACGAGCCAAACCCGAACTCGGGCCAGCCGGGCGTGCGCCGCGCGCCGCCCCGGCGGCACCGGCGCGCGAAGGAGCGAAAACGGATGCGAAGAATGAGTGAGATTTTGCCGGCCGCGGCCGGCGCTGTTCTGCTGCTCGCCGCGTCGGCGTGCGTGAGCCAGCCGGCCGGGCAGTCGAACTCGCCGGGGCAGTCCGCGTCGGGCGGCGACGCCGGCTACCAGCGGAAGGTGAAGAAGGCGGGCGAGCCCGTCCGCATAGGCTTCTCGATGGACACGCTCAAGGAGGAGCGCTGGCAGCGAGACAAACAGTTGGTCGAGGAGCGCGCGCGCGCCGTGGGCGCAGAGCTTCTGGTTGACGTGGCTAACGGCGACGACGCCAAGCAGGTCAGCCAGGCCGAGAACATGCTGACGCGCGGCGTTGACGTGCTCATCGTCGCCCCGCACAACGGCGACGTGGCCGCCTCCATCGTCGAGTCGGCGCACCGCCAGGGCGTCCCCGTCATCAGCTACGACCGGCTGATTAAGAACTCCGACGTTGACTTATACGTCTCGCACCAGGTCGAGAAGATGGGCGAGATGCAGGCGCGCTACGCCCTCGAGCGCAGGCCCAAAGGCAACTACGTCCTCATCGGCGGCGCGCAGACCGACAACAACGCGCTGCTGCTGCGCAAGGGGCAGATGACGGTCTTGAAGCCCGCGGTTGACCGCGGCGACGTGAAGATAATCGCAGACCCTTACGCGAAGGAGTGGAAGGCCGAGGAGGCCCTGCGGCTGACGGCCGACGCCATCACGCGCACGAACGGCGACATACAGGCCGTCGTGGCCTCGAACGACGGCACCGCCGGCGGCGTCATCTCGGCCCTGCAACAGGCGGGGCTGGAGGGCAAGGTATTGGTTACGGGCCAGGACGCGCAGCTCGACGCCGTGCAGCGCATCGCGAAGGGCACGCAGACGATGACCATCTACAAGCCCATCAAGCCGCTCGCCGACAGCGCCGTTGACTCGGCCGTCAAGCTCGCGCGCGGCGAGCAGCTGGACGCGAAGGACAAGGTCAACAACGGCAAGATAGACGTGCCTTCCATCCTCCACGAGCCGCAGGCCGTGGACAAGGACAACCTCGCCGCGACCGTCATAAAGGACGGCTACCACAAGCTCGAAGACGTTTACCGCGACGTGCCGCGCGACCAGTGGCCGAAGGTTGAGACCTCAAGCCTCGGGCTCCGGGTCGTGAGCTTGATCATGGCGCTGGGGCTCGCGGCGCTGCGCTTTTAGGCGGGGCTCTCAAGTATGCCGCTCCTCGAGATGCGGGACATCACGAAGTCTTTCCCCGGCGTGCGTGCGCTCGACGGGGTGAGCTTCGACCTGCGCGCGGGCGAGTTGCACGCGCTCGTGGGCGAGAACGGGGCGGGGAAGTCAACCCTGATGAAGGTGCTGGGCGGCGTCTATCCGCACGGCACGTACGGCGGGGAGATTCTGATTGACGGCGAGGCGCGGCGCTTCGCCGGGGTGCGCGAGGCCGAGGGCGCAGGCATCGCCGTCATATACCAGGAGCTTTCGCTCATAAAGGATCTTTCGGTCGGCGAGAACATCTTCCTCGGGCGCGAGCCGCGTCGCTTCGGCGTCATACGCTGGGAGGAGCTTTACAGCCGCGCGCAGAAGCTCCTGAACGAAGTCCACCTGCCGGTTGACCCGTGGGCGCCCGTGGGCCAGCTCGGCATCGGGCAGCAGCAGTTGGTCGAGATAGCGAAGGCGCTCTCGCAGGAGGCGCGCATACTCGTCCTCGACGAGCCGACGGCCGCGCTCACCGACGCCGAGGTCGAGACGCTCTTCCGCATCATCGAGAAACTGAAGAAGCGCGGCGTCGGCATGATCTACATCTCGCACAAGCTCGACGAGGTGTTCCGCGTCTCCGAGCGCATCACCGTCCTCCGCGACGGCCGCACGGTCGGCACGGACCGGACATCCGCGCTCGACGAGCCGCGCGTCATCGCCCGCATGGTCGGGCGCGAGGTCGGCGACATCTTCCCCGAGGCGGCGCACGAGCGCGGCGACGTGGTCTTCGAAGTCCGCAACATGACGATCGAAGACCCGAACGTCCGCGGCAAGCTCCTCGTCAACGACGTCAGCTTCCGCGTGCGGCGCGGAGAGGTTCTCGGCGTCGCCGGCCTGATGGGGGCGGGGCGCAGCGACCTTCTGATGGGCGTCTTCGGCGCGCACGCCGGGAGGACGACGGGCGAGGTCTTCGTCGAGGGCAGGCGCGTGCATATCAAGCGGCCCTCGGACGCGATTCGCCAAGGCGTCGGGTTCGTCACCGAAGACCGAAAGCGCTTCGGGCTCGTGCTCGACCAGACGATTCTCAACAACATGACGCTCGCGGGGTTGGAGCGCCTGTCGGGCCGCTTCGTCACGGACGTGGGCGCAGAGGCCGCCGCGGGTGAGCGCGCGATGAAGGACTTGAAGGTCAAGGCCAACTCGGTCTTCACCGTGGCCGGCACGCTCAGCGGCGGCAACCAACAGAAGGTCGTGCTGGCTAAGTGGCTCTTGACGAAGCCGCGCGTGCTCTTCCTGGACGAGCCGACGCGCGGGATAGACGTGGGCGCAAAGCAGGAGATTTACGGCCACATCAACCGGCTCGCGGGCGAGGGGCTCGCAATAGTGCTCGTCTCGTCGGAGCTGCCCGAGGTGCTGGGGCTCTCGGACCGAGTGCTCGTGCTGCACGAAGGGCGCGTCACCGGCGAGTTCAGGCGCGAGGAGGCGACGCCCGAGTCCGTCATGGCCTGCGCCACGGGCCACGCGAGGGCGGCGGCCTGAGAGTCGGGCCGGGAGTTTTTTATTATGAAGCGCCTGGGCACGACGCGACTCGTCATCCTGCTCGCCGTGGCGGTCAACGTCGTGTGGGCGGCCGACAAGCTCGCGACGGGCGGGCGCGACCTCCGCGACCGGCGCGCGCTCTCCCTCATACGCGAGCACGGCTGCTCGGTCGGGGGCTGCTACCCCGACTTCGACGGCGACTACGAGACCGACCTGCTGACAATCAGGGCCGGCGACCCGGACGGCGTTCGCATGGTCGCCTACGTGCGCGGCGAGGAATCCCTCGACCTGCCGTACTCCGACGGCCGAACGCGCGTCGCCGTCAACCGCGCATTCGTCAGGGAGCGGCTGCTCGTCTATGACGGCGTGAACAACTCGCCGCCGCTTCGCGCGGCCTTCGCGTGGGACGGCCAGAGGCTCTCGCCGGTTCAGCCCTCGGCGCTCGACGAGGAGATTCTCGACGCGCTCGACGATAGGCGCGGCGGGCCGCAGTGGCGCGAGCTCGCCGTAGCCTTCAGGCGGGTGAGGGGCGCACTCTACTTCTTCACGCTGCTCGCGCTCGGCGGCGTGCTGTTCTACGCGAAGCGGCGTCAGCGCCTGCGCCTGCCCTGACGCCGGAACGGAGCCAGACACATGACGACGGGAACAGGCAATGAGCCGGCGGTTGACAGGCCGCCGGCCACGGCGGACGTTGCGCCGCCCGGCGCGGCCGCGGGCGAGGCGCCGGACGGGCGCGCGCGCGTCGCGGGCTTCCGCATCCCGACCGACTCTTTGCGCGCCTACACGATGGTCTTCGCGCTCATAGCCATCTGGCTCTTCTTCCAGTGGAAGACCGTTAGCCCCCTGTACCCCTACGGCACCCTTCTGCACCCGACGAACTTCTCGAACCTGCTCCAGCAGATGGCGGTGACGGGCGTGCTGGCGGTCGGGATGCTGATGGTCATCGTGGCGGGGCAGATTGACCTCTCGGTGGGCTCGATACTGGGGCTCGCCGGGGGAGTCGCGGCGATGGTGCAGGAGCCGCTGGGGCTCCTGGGCGCGCTCGGCGCGGCCGTAATCGTCGGCATCGCGATAGGCGCTTTCCAGGGCTCGCTCGTCGCATACGCGAACATACCGGCCTTCATCGTCACGTTGGGGGGGCTGCTCGCCTGGCGCGGGGTGATACTACGGCTCAGCGAGGGCGCGACGATACCCGTGCGCCTGCCTTTCCTCCGGGAGCTGGGCGTCGGCAAAGTCCCGCAGGGCGTCGGCGTAGCGCTCGCGGCCCTGGGGATTGCGGCGGTCGTGCTGCTCACCCTCCGCGGGCTGCGGGCGCGAAAGCGCCACGGCCTAAGCGTGCCGGGGATGGGCGCGACGGCCGTGCGCGTCGTCGTCCCGTCGCTCCTGATCGCCCTCTTCATCTACTGGATGAACTGGGGCGGCGGAGTGCCCGTCCCAGTGCTCGTGCTCCTGGCGGTCGCGGCGGCCGGCGCGTTCCTGACGCAGAACACGACGTTCGGCCGATACCTCTACGCCATCGGCGGCAACCCGGACGCCGCGCGGCTCTCGGGCATCAACATACGCCGCTACATACTGCTCGCCTACTGCGTGCTCGGCCTGCTCGTGGGCGTCGCCGCCATACTGCACACAGGGCGCGTCGGCAGCGCCACGCCGGACGCGGGCGAGTACATCGAGCTCGACGCCATCGCGGCCTGCGTCATCGGCGGGACTTCGTTGATGGGCGGGCGCGGCACCGTGTCGGGCGCGGTCGTCGGCGCGCTCATCATGGCGAGCCTCGACAACGGCATGTCGCTGCTCGGGGTCAGGAACGAGACGCAGTTCATCGTCAAGGGCGCCGTGCTCGTCGCCGCCGTCGGCTTCGACATGCTCGGCCGCCGCAAGGGCTGACGCTGCGCGGCCGCGCACTCTATGATGAAAGCAAAGCCGTCAACGAGGCCGCTACTCCTCTCTCTTATTCTCCTGCTATCGTTCGCCGCCCCGACGCGCACTCAGACGCAGGGGCAGGGCAACAACCTCGCGCCCGGAGCGCCGGGCCGCGACGCCCAGTGGCCGAGCGCCGGCAAGGAGGCCGTCGGCACCTCGAACACGCTTGAATCGAAGGTCTGGTTCACGTTGCGCGGCGGCGTGATGGACGAGGTTTATTACCCCACGGTTGACATTGCGAACACGCAGGCGCTTCAGTTCGTCGTCGTGAGCCAGGACGGCCGCCGCGTCGAGATCGAAGAGCAAGACGCCGAGCACCGCGTCGAAGTCGCGAACGCTCAGGCGCTAA
>DASPKR010000439.1:0-5984 GCA_035627975.1 Pyrinomonadaceae bacterium
TGGTCAGGTTTTGCATGGGGGTTCGTTAACAGTCCGGGCCTCAAGGCGAAACGCCCCGGCAGGTTTCGTGAGCGGAGTGCGCCCTCCGGCGCGGCTCCGAGGGAAAAGCTTAACGCGAACTCCGCGCCGCGGGCAACAAAAAAGGGCGGCCGGTACGCTTTCGCGCTCAACCCCCCTCCCCCAGAAGCTCGCGGTAGAGCTCGAAGACTGCTGCGACGTTCTCGTCGGCGGCGGCGCCGTTCGCGGGGCGCTCGCGGCGGCCGAGCGAGAGCTGCTCTCGGACGGCCTCGACGAGCGCGTGGCCGTCCGAGACGGGGATGAGGCGCACGCCCTCGGGGCGCATGCCGTTGTCGGTTGCGACGACGGGGACGCCGAGGTGCAGGGCCTCCCGGACGGAGATGGAGTCGCCGTCGTAGAGCGTCGTGCGCAGGAAGACGTCGCTCTCCGCCACGGCGCGAAGGGTCTCCTCGTGCGGCACGTCGCCGCAGAGCATGACGTGCTCCGCGTAGGGCCTCGATGCGACGAGGCGGCGCAGTTCCCCCTCTATGCTGCCCGAGCCGACTATGACGAGCCCGGCGCGAGGGAAGCGCTCGCGCACGCGGCCGAGCGCCTCGACCTGAAGCGGCAGGTCGTACTCGGTCTCCAACAGCCCCACGGTCGTGAGCACCGGACGGTGCGCGTCGAAGAAGGCACGCAGCCGCGGCGAGAGTTGCGCTCCCTCGGGCGGCGCCGACGGCGAGTGCGGCCGTATGAGCCGGAGCCTTTCGGGCGCGACGCCCATGCGGCGGAACATCGAGACGATCTCTTCGTTGACGGCGATGATGCTGTCGAAGCGTCGGAAGACGAAGCCGCCGACGGAGGCCGCGCGCGCGCGCCGCCCCGCTTCTGACGAAGGGTAGCCGCCCGAATGGAAGGTCAGCACGGCCTTCGAGCCCGGCCACGCGCAGCACGCGAGGCTCAGCGCGAGCAGCCGCGGCTTCACGTCGCCGCCGAGGTGGAAGTGGATGATGTCGGCGCGCAGCTCGGCGAAGAGCTTGAGGACGCCCGCGCCGCTCTTCGGGTAGTAAACGTCGTCGGCCTCGGCGCGGCGGTGGCGCGTGAGGTTGATGACGGCGCAGCGCCCGCCGCGCTCGCGCACGTATCGCCTGATGGCGACGAGGTTCGTCTGCACCCCGCCGTGCGGCGGCGGGTACGGGCCGATCTGGAGGACGTTCATCAAATAACTGCTGTTAAATCTATCTCGCGCGGCTCGCCCGTGCGGGCGGAGCCCATGAGGGCGAGGCAGCCGAGCGTGGCGCGCGCGCCGTCGAGCGCCGTCACTTCGGGCTCGCGGCCCGCGCGCAGCGCGGCGACGAAGGACTCCATCTGCGCCGCGTAGCCCTTCTCGCCCCACCAGCGCGTGCGCGTGCGCGCAAGCCCCTTCCTCACCGAGAGGCTCTTGAAGTCTTCGGTGACGACGCCGACGCCCTCGGCGAAAGCCTCGACGCGCTCGCCCGCAGAGGTCTTGCTCCCGACCGTGCAGTAAGTCAACGAAGCTACCGAGCCGTCGGCGAACTTGAAAGCGGCGGCGACGTTGTTCTCGCCGACGGGCTCTTGCTTGCCCGTCGGCAGTCTGTACGCGGAGACGCTCACGGGCTCGGAGCCGAGCAGCCAGTACATCAAGTCTATGAAGTGGACGGCTTCGCCGAGTATCGCGCCGCCGATGCTGGGGTCTGCCATCCAGTAGGAGCCGGAGATGCCGGGCGAGTTGACGCGGCAGTTGAGGACGGCGGGGCCCGTGCGCCGGGCGAGCTGGCCGCGCAAGGCGCGGTAGAAGGGCGCGAAGCGGCGGTTGAAGCCGACGGTCAGTTGTTTGCCGCTGCGCCCGACGGCGCGCACGAGTTCGCTACACTCTTCCGACGTGAGCGCCATCGGCTTCTCGACGAAGACGTGCTTGCCCGCTTCGAGCGCGGCGAGCGCCTGCGCGGCGTGCTCCTGATTGCGCGTCGCGATTAGCACCGCGTCAATGGAATCGTCCCTCAGAACCTGCTCGTAGTCGGAGGCGCAGTAGAGCGCGCCGAACCTCTGCGCGTAGGACTTCCCGCGCGTGCCCGACGCCGAATAGACGGCCCCGAGCCTTACGCCCGACAGACGCTTGAGCGCGGGCAGGTGCGCCCAGCGCGCGATGTTGCCCGCGCCCGCGAGCGCGAAGCTAAGCTCGCCCTCGGCCTTAGCCGACGCGGCGGCTTCGACCCTCCGCTTGGGCGCGAAGGAAAGCTCGGGCCGCTCCTCTTCCGCCGCAGGGTAGCGCAGCAAGACGGCGAGGCTGTTCGACGCGGCGTCCATTATGGTCGCGTAGGCTTCGGCGGCCTCTTCGAGCGGGAAGCGGTGCGTGATGAGGGGCTCAAGCCTGAGCCGGCCCGACTCGACGAGGCGCAGGAACTCGCCCATGTTCCTGTTCTCAGTCCAGCGGACGTAAGTGACGGGGTAGTCGCGCCCGCGCTTCTCGTACTCGGGGTCGTAGCTTCCGGGGCCGTAGGCGCGCGACATGAAGAGTTGAATCTCCTTCATGTACATCTCCTGCCAGGGGAAGCTCATCTCGACGGCGCCGACAACGACTATGCGCCCGCGGTCGCGGCAGAGTTCGAGCGCGAGGCGCGCGGGGGCCGACGACTTGGCGGCTGCCGCGATGATGACGCAGTCTGCCCCGCGCCCTTCGGTGAGCGCGGCGACCGATTCCTTCGCCGGGGCGCCGCCCGGCTGTATGGGATGGTCGGCGCCGAGCCGTCCGGCAAGCTCGACGCGCTCGGCCTTCAGGTCGGTCGCGATGACGACGCCGCCCTGCAGGCGGACGAGTTGCGCGACGAGCTGGCCGACGAGCCCGAGGCCGATGACGGCGACCGTGTCGCCCAAAGAGACGCCCGCGATCCGGACGGCGTTCATCGCGATGCTGCCGAGCGTGGCGAAGCATGCGTGCTCGAACGGCACTGCGTCGGGGACGCGCGAGGCGAGGTTGCGCCCGACGAGGACGGTCTCGCCGTGGCCCGTCCCCTCGCCGCCGTAGGCTACGCGCTCGCCGACTTCCAGATCTTTGACGGTCGGGTGTCGCTCGACAACGACGCCGGCGCCCGAGTAGCCGAGCACGGCGTACTCGCTGAACTTCGCGCGCACCTCGGAGAGCGTGCGCACCGGCCCGGCCTGCTTCATCACCTCCCAGACCTTGCGCAGGTGCGAGGGGTTGTCGGCGACCTCTTTGAGCACGCCCTCACTGTGGATACTGGCCGTCTCGGTGCCGCTGCTGATGAGCGAGTAAACGGGGCGGACGAGGACGTGGTGCGGGGCGGCCGAGGGGTCTGGCACCTCGTCCACGATTATCTCTTTGAGGCCCCTGCGGATGACCTGTTTCATTTTCGGGTAAGCGCGTCGGCCGGCCTGGGAAAACTCTTGCGGCGTGTGCGGCCTGCTGGCGGATTTAAGATGGCACGCGGGCGGAGGGCTTGTCAAAAGGATTGCGGATTTCGGATCGCGGATTGAAAAGTAGGGAGATTGACGACAGCACTGCCGTCATCAATCCTCTTCTTCCAATCCGCGATCCGAAATCCGCCGCTCCGCAATCGGTTCAGTTGACGACGATTCTGGCGGTGTTGCTGCGCTTGCCGCCGACGACTATGGTTAGCTCGACCACGCCGGACTCCGACAGTTGGTTCGGGAGTAAGGCGTTGACCTGGTCAACCCCCGACTGCCGCGCCGCGGCCGCCCCTGCGTACTCGACCGGCAGCCAATAGACGAGGCCGTTCTGCAAGCGCGCCTCGACGGCGACGGACTCCGCGACGTTCGCGCGCGCGGGCGCGCGAACGTCGTTGGCGGCGTCGGCGTTGGCCGCGCCGCGCAGGCCCGTGGCGAAGATCATCAGGCGCGTGCGGCGGTCTGTGCCGGAGAGGTTCGCGGGCGTGTACACCTTGAAGATGCCGCGCGTGTAGTCGGCCGCGTTCATGACGAGCGCCTCGCCCGTGGGAGTGCCGTCGGCGGTGAAGAGGCCGGGCGCGACGGCCGAGACCGTCGCGACGCCCCGCGAGACGTAGCCCTCCTGAAGCGTGACGATCACCTCGGCGTCGCCCTCGGCCAGCCCCTCGGGCGCGACGAACGCTACGCGCGAGGGCGAGACGGAGAGTAGCTGAGCGGCCGTGCCCGCGATGGTCACGCTCACGCCTTCCAGCTCGTAGGGGAAGCGCCCGGCGGAGTCGGGCGAGGCCGTGCGCGTGACGGTGGCGAGCGGGCTCTGCGCGGGATCGCCGGTTATCGAGCCGGCGCCGCCGGCTGCTACGGCCAGCACGCCGCCCGCGGCCGAGAGCGTCGAGGCCGAGCCTATGACGGCGGCGCGCGCGACGGGCGAAGAGGCGGGCGGTGGCAGCGCCAAGGCGGAGCCCGCCCCCCCCGGCAGGAGGTCCCTAGCAGCCGACAGGTGGAGCGCCGTGATTTGCAGGCGGCTCTGCACGCCCGTCGAGGAAGTTTCCGTCGTCGCGAGCGCCGCGGCGGCGCGCGCGAAGTAGAGGGCGGCGCGCAGGCTCGTGTCAACCTGAGAGGCCGCTGCTATCTTCCCCGACTCCGAGACGAAGACGGCGTGCGCGCGCTCAACGTCCGTGACGAGAGAGGCGATGCGGGCGGGGTCTGCGTCCGCTTCGGCCGCGAGCGAGAAGGCGAGCGCGTAGGCCGCGCCAACGAGCGTCGTGGTGGTGAGCGAAGGCGCGGGCGTCGGCGTAGGGGTGGCCGAAGGCGTCGGCGACGGCGTGGCAGTGGGCGTAGGCGTCGGGGTCGCCGACGGCGCGGAGCCGCCCGAGAGCGCGGCATTGATGGCGCCGAGGTCGCAGCCAATGTCGCCGCCGTCGGCCGCCGCGCCCTTGTAGGGCGAGGCAGAGGAGAGGCGGTAGTCGCCCGCCTGTAAGTTCTCGAACCTCACGTCGCCGAGCGTGTCGGGATACCAGTTGCCCTGTGGATAGACTATGTCGGTGTTCCAGGGCGCGCCGACCTCCTTGGCGATGACGTTGCCGGCGAACGTGCCGCCCGGGAAGAAGGCCGCCAGCGCCGGGTTGCCGTAGCCGACGCTGTCGCCGTGCACCCCGTACTCGTTGTGGCGCGCGATGTTGTGGCGGAAGACGAACCCCGTCGTCGGCTCCCCGCCGGCCTTCACCAGCGCCCAGCCCGTGTGCAGCACCGTGTTGTGCTCCACCGTCAGCTGCTCCGCCCCCGAGACGACCTTCAGGAAGCTCCCGTCCCCGCCCCACTCCCTGTGGTCTATGCCCTCGAACAGGTTGTTCGCCACCCTGACCCTGCGCAGCCTCCTCGACTTCGGCGCCGGCGAGAACAGGTCGTCCTGGCCCGAGACGTGGACGCCGGCGGCCACTCTGCGCACGACGTTGTTGACGAACTCGACGTCCTCGACCACCGCCCAGTCGCCGCTGTCGGACGGCCGCGGCGTGAAGAGCACGGCGTAGCCCTGCTGGGCGTCGAGCCAGCAGTGCTCGAGGAGGTTCCCCTCTATCCTCACCCTCCGGGCGTGCTTGAGCTCGAGCAGGTTCTTGACGGTCCACCGGCCGCGCCACGAGGCCGGCTTCGAGATGTGGTTGCGCGAGATGAGTATGTCGGAGGGCGTCTGCCCAGGCACGGAGGAGCGGGCGCCGCCGAATATGAGGTTCTCGCCGGCGCCCTCCAGGTAGTTGTTCACGATGCGGTAGGGGCCGGGGCCGTTCCAGCCCGCGACCGCCTGGGCGTCCTGCCCCCTCACCTTGAAGCCTGAGACGTGGCTGTTGAGAATCTCGGTGTGGGCGCTCTGGAGAGAGACGCCGCGCTTGAGCTCGCCGCCGTCGTCGCCGTGGATGTAGCAGCGGTCGAGGGTGAGGTGGTGCGGCACCTCCTCGGGCGAGTCCTGCGCAGGGCTACCGTCGCCCAGCTTCACAAGGTCATACACGACCGCCGACGAATTGACCCGGCCGAACTCCACGCCTATG
>DASPKR010000440.1:0-2033 GCA_035627975.1 Pyrinomonadaceae bacterium
CGTGCTGCCCGAGGCGGTCGCCGAGCACGACCCTTCGAGGCCCTACTGGCCCAGCTCGCCCAGCTCGAACCTCGAGGACGACCCCGACTCGCGCCGCATAGGCGACGTTCACTACTGGGAGGTCTGGCACGCCGCGAAGCCATTCAGTGAATACGAGAAGCAGTTCCCGCGCTTCATGAGCGAGTACGGCTTCCAGTCCTTCCCGCTCATCGAGACGGTCAACGCCTACACCGTACCCGCCGACCACGACATACAATCCCCCGTCATGCTCGCGCACCAGAAGCACCCGCGCGGGAACCAGCTCATACGCGAGTACATGCTGCGCGAGTACGCCGAGCCGAAGGACTTCGAGTCGTTCCTCTACGTCAGCCAAGTCCTTCAGGCCGAGGGCATCAAGCGAGGCACCGAGCACTTCCGCCGCATACGGCCCCGCAACATGGGCGCGCTCTACTGGCAGGTAAACGACTGCTGGCCCGTCGCCTCCTGGTCGGGCATGGACTACTTCGGGCGCTGGAAGGCCATGCACTTCTACGCGCGCCGCTTCTTCCGCGACGTGCTCGTAAGCCCGCACGAGGAGGGCGGGCGCGTCAACGTCTATGTCGTCAACGACCGCGCTCTGCCCGCGCCCGCGCGGCTCGACGTGAAGCTGCTCGACTTCGGCGGGCGCGTGCTCTTCGAGCGGAGCCTGCCCGTCGAAGTCAAACCGCTTTCGAGCGCCGTCTATCTGAGCGTCCCGACGAAAGAGCTGCTCGGCGGGCGCGACCCGCGGACGGTCTTTCTCAACTGCGAGCTTTCTGAGAAAAGCGCGGCGGCGACGACGAGCAACCGCCTCTTCTTCGCGCCCTACAAAGACCTCCGGCTGCACGCGACGGAAATTAGAGTCGAAGTCACAGAGAGCGGCAAAGCCCTGCGCGTCCGCCTGCGCGCCGACGCGCTGGCGCGCGGCGTGCACCTCTCGGCCGCGCCGCACGAGGGCCGCTTCTCGGACAACTTCTTCGACCTCCTGCCGGCCACGGAAGTCACAGTCGAGTTCCGCCCGCGCGGCCGACTCGACGCCGCCGGCCTGCGCCGCGCTCTTAAAGTGCGCTCGCTCGCCGACGCCTTCGCCCGCGCTCGGGCCGCCGCCCCGCGCTTATGAACTCGCTCAAGATAGGCATCAGCGGCGTGCGCGGCGTGGTGGGCGAGACCTTCACGCCGGAGCTGGCCGTCGGGTTCGCCCAAGCCTTCGGCACCTACCTCGACTCGGGGCGCATACTCGTCTGCCGCGACGCGCGCACGTCGGGGCCGATGGTGCGCGCGGCGGTCGTGGCGGCGCTGCTCGCCGCCGGGTGCGAGGTGATTGACTTGGGGGTATGCCCGACGCCGAGCATGCAGCTCGCCGTTCCGCGGCTTAGTGCCGACGGCGGCATCTCGATCACGGCGGGCCACAACCCGGAGCCCTGGAACGCCTTGAAGTTCGTGCGCGGCGACGGCCTCTACCTGAACGCCGCGCAGGCCGACGAGCTTTTAGACATATTCCACCAGGGCGAGTTCGAGAAGGCCGGCTGGGATCGCATACGCGCCCGCGTCGAGCGCGCCGACGCGATTGAGAATCATCTCTCGGCGCTCGCCGCCGCCTTCGACGTTGAGGCCGTGCGGTCGCGCCGCTTGAGGGTGGCCGTGGACTGCTGCAACAGCTCTTGCGCGCTGCTCTCGCCGCGCTGGCTCGCACACCTCGGCTGCGAGGTCTTCGCAATAAACGACGACACGGCCGCGCCATTCCCGCACGCGCCCGAGCCGAGGCCGCGGACGATGGGGCAACTGCGCGCGGTCGTCAGGGCGGGCCGCGCGGACGTGGGCTTCGCGCACGACGCCGACGGCGAGCGGCTCGGGGTTGTCACAGACGGGGGCGAGATTCTGCCCGAAGAGGCGACGCTCGCCGCCGCGGCCGAGATAGAGCTGGCGCGGCGCGGCGGCCGGGGCGCTACGGTCGTCACGAACGTCTCGACGAGCGGGGCCGTGGATTTAATCGCCGCGCGCCACGGCGCCGCGGT
>DASPKR010000441.1:0-11021 GCA_035627975.1 Pyrinomonadaceae bacterium
AGCGGTCGAGCTCTACGGCGGCTACGGCTTCGTCAAGGACTACCCCGTCGAGAAGCTCTGGCGCGACTCCAAGATAGGCGCCATCTATGAAGGCACCTCGAACATGCAGTTGCAGACCATCGCCAAGCTGCTCATAGACAACCGGCAGCCGAAGGCGCAGTAGCGGGGGCGGCCAGCGCTTATGACTTCGCGCATTGACATCTTCCGCGTAATGCTCGAGAGCGACCCCGACAACACGGCCGTCCTCTTCGGGCTCGCGAAGGAGTACGAGAAGGCCGGGCGCTGGGACGACGTTATCGAGACGCTCTCGCTCTACCTCGAGCGCGCCGACGACGAGGGCAACGCCTACGGCATGCTCGCGAACGCCTGCCTCCGCACGGGCCGCCGCGACGCCGCCCGCCGCGCCTACGAGCGCGGCGCCGAAGTCGCCCTCGCCCACGGCCACCCCTCGATGGCGCAGGACTACAGGCTCGCCATTGAGACTGATTTTGACGACGACTGAGGCTGAGTTTTATTAGCTTTTCGGAGATAAGCAATTATGGCGACCGAAGTGAAGGCGCGCGAGTATCGCGGCTTGGGCCGCGACGAGATGGTCGGGATCTACCGCACGATGTACCTGTCGCGGCGGATTGACGACAAGGAGATTCAGCTCAAGGGGCAGAACAAAATCTTCTTCCAGATTTCGGGCGCGGGCCACGAGGCCGTGCTCGTCGCCGCGGGCCTGGCCCTGCGCGCGGGCTACGACTGGTTCTACCCCTACTACCGCGACCGCGCTCTCTGCCTACAGCTCGGCATGACGCCGCTGGAGCAACTCCTCTCGGGCGTCGGCGCCGAGGCAGACCCCAACTCGCACGGCCGCCAGATGCCCTCGCACTGGGGCCACAAGCGTCTGAACATCGTCTCGCAGTCCTCCCCGACGGGGACGCAGTTCCTACAGGCCGTCGGCTGCGCCGAGGCGAGCTACCGCGCGTCGCTCATCGAAGAGATCAGGGGGCGCGTCGTCGGCTTCAAGGGCGACGAGGTCGTTTACTGCTCCTCCGGCGACGGCACGACGAGCGAGGGCGAGTTCTGGGAGGCGCTCAACACGGCGAGCAACCTGCGCCTGCCCGTCCTCTTCCTCGTCGAAGATAACGGGTACGCCATCAGCGTCCCCGTCGAAGTGCAGACGGCGGGCGGCGACGTCTCCCGCCTCGTCTCGAACTTCCCAGACCTTCTGGTCTCGAAGTGCGACGGCACGGACCCGATTGAGTCTTTGGAGACTCTCCGGCGCGCCGTCGCGCACTGCCGCGCGCGCCGCGGCCCCGCGCTCGTCCACGCCAAAGTCATTCGCCCCTACTCGCACTCGCTCTCCGACGACGAGAAGCTCTACCGGCCGGACGAGGAGCGCACCACGGACGCCGAGCGCGACCCCATCAAACGCTTCGGCGCGCTGCTCGTCGAGGAGGGCTTCGTCACGCAGGAGGAGTTGCAGAAGATAAAGGACGCGGTTGACCGCGAGGTGAACGAGGCCGCCGACGCCGCGCTCGCGAGCCCGCAGCCCGCGCCCGAGACGGCCGCGCTCTTAGTCTTCTCGCCCGACGTTGACCCGACCTCCAAAGAGTTCGACGCGGAGGAGGGCGCCGAGCTGTCGGGGAACGCCGGCACGATGGTTGACCTAATCAACCGCTGCCTGCACGAGGAGATGGCGCGTGACCCGGCGATAGTCGTCTTCGGCCAGGACGTGGCCGACTGCTCGCGCGAGGAGAACCTCGACAAGGTCAAGGGCAAGGGCGGCGTCTTCAAGGTGACGGCCAACCTGCAAAGGAAGTTCGGCGGCGCGCGCGTCTTCAACTCGCCGCTCGCCGAGGCCAACATCGTCGGCCGCGCGATAGGCATGGCGACGCGCGGGATGAAGCCCGTCGTCGAGATTCAGTTCTTCGACTACATCTGGCCCGCCTACCACCAGATTCGCAACGAGCTGGCGCTCATGCGCTGGCGCTCGGGCGGCGAGTGGAAATGCCCCGTCGTCATACGCGTCCCCGTGGGCGGGTATCTCAAAGGCGGCGCCGTCTATCACTCGCAGTCGGGCGACACGCTGTTCACGCACATCCCCGGCCTCCGAGTCGTCTATCCGTCGAACGCGCTAGACGCCAACGGCCTGCTGCGCACGGCCATACGCTCCGACGACCCCGTAATCTTCCTCGAGCACAAGCACCTCTACCGCCAGGCTTACAACAAGTCGCAGTACCCGCCGGACGGCTTCCTCATCCCCTTCGCCAAGGCGAAGACCGTGCGCGAGGGGACTGACCTGACGATCGTCACCTACGGCGCGCTCGTGCAGCGTTCGCTCGTCGCCGCCAAGCAGGCCGAGCAGCAGCAGGGCATCAACGCCGAGGTCATAGACCTTCGCACGCTCGCGCCCTACGACTGGGAGGCGGTCGCGCGAAGCGTCAAGAAGACCAACAAGCTCATCGTCGCCCACGAGGACACGCGCTCGCACGGCTTCGGCGCCGAGGTCGCCGCGCGCGTCTCCGAGGAGCTGTTCGAGCACTTGGACGCGCCCGTCCGGCGCGTCGCCGCCCTAGACACATTCGTCGCCTACGCCCCGCAGCTCGAAGACGCGATACTGCCCCAGTCCGACGACGTTTACCGCGCCATCACCGAGCTTTACAGCTTCTAGGCCACTCGGCGGGCGGTCGCCGCGATGCCGTACACGAATTTGTATCGTATCGCTTCGGCCGCCGCCCCCGCCACCCTCCCAAGTTGTTGAAACGAAAAGCCCCTCCCGGCGGCACGTTCGTTGCTCTTCTTTTATGGTTCCGCTTTTCGGCGGGACGTATAAGGGGACAAATTGAATAGCTTGAACTCAGCCAGAGGAGGGAAATCCAGGATGAGCAAACGTTTGCTTAACATAGCGGGCTGTGCGGCGCTCGTGGCCGCCCTCTCGGCGGTCTGCCTCGCGCAGACGCCGCAGAACCAGCAGCCCACCACGCAGACGACTACCACGACGACTACGCAGACGACGCAGGCCGTGCAGAACGCCGACGGTACGTGGACTGTCGTAGAGTACCCGGCGCAGAAGGAGGTCACGGTTGACTTCCTGCCCGGCCCGACGTTCTCGACCGCAAAGGGCCGCGCGAAGATTCTCCGCGCGAACGACGGCACGACCGTGACGCTCGACCTGTCGGGCCTGCCGGCCAACACGACGAGCCTCAACGTTTACGCGGTTGACCCGATGGGTAAGCTGACCTCGCTCGGGCCGCTGCCTATCACGAATGGCGCGGGCGTTCACACCGTCGTGACGCCGCTCGACAAGTTCATGCTCGTGCTCTCGCCGGAGCAGAACCTGACGAGCTTCGGCCCCGACGCCAACGTGGCCTTCCGCAGCGCCGTGCCGCAGGGCCTGGCCGTGCTGCCCCTCGCGCACAGGGATCGCGAGGACGGGGCCGCCGTCGGCGAGCGGGTCGCGGCCACTACCGTCACGTCCGTGCCGGCCTACTCTGCGCCGATGCTCAACGTGCCGGGCATGAAGCGCGGCGAGGACACGCAGGTCAAGGTGAACCTGACGGGCGAGCTGACGGGCGCGCGCGTCAACTTCAACATCGAGCCGCGCAAGGACGGCCCGACCATGATCACGGCACGCTTCCACGAGATGAAGGAGGCGCCGGCCGGCAAGGTCTATACGCTCTGGGCCGTCTCGCCCGACAACAAGTTCGTCAAGCTCGGGCAGGTGGTCAACACCGGCACCCGCAACGAGGCCGAGATTAAGTCCGAGACGACGCTCCAGGACTTCGGCCTCCTCATCACGCTCGAGGATGAAACCATCCCCGCGCCGCGCGGCACCGTCGTCGGCACGATAATGCCGTAGGACGATTGCGGAATAGAAAAGCCGAGAGGGTTGACGACGGCAGCGCCGTCGTCAACCCTCTCCTTATTTAATCCGCAATTTCCTTGACAGGGGGCGGCCCCGTTTTGCTACATTCGAGTAGCGGGTGAAGTTCCCGCAGAACCGGCCTAGTTGGCCTCCCCCCGCCCTCCCGCCACACTTTCGCAACAAACCATTTGACATCTCGGGAATTCGCGGCATAATTGCCGCTCGCCGCCGGTCTTCAGAACCGGCAACCGCGAACGGTGCGAAGCGCGTCTCCCGCGACTCACCCTTGGGCCGGCCAAGCTCTTTCCGCAGGCCCGAAACCCGTTTTGAGAAACAGACAGATGTACAAACGCAAGCTCCCCCCCTGGCTCGCGCTAATCCTGCTTTTCGCGGCGGCCGCCGCCCCGGCCTCGGCCGAGGAGTCTCTGCCGGAGCTGATACGCCGCGTCAAGCCCTCGGTCGTCTCCGTCATAACCTACAACGCGGCGGGCGAGGTCGCCGTCACGGGCAGCGGCTTTTTCATCCGCCCCGGCCAGGTGATGACGAACTTGCACGTCGTCGAGGGCGCGAGCCGCGTCGAGGTTCGCACGTTCGAGGGCAAGGGGAAGACCTACCCCGTCGCCGGGCTCGCGGGCGTTGACGCCGACGGCGACCTGGCGCTCCTGAGCGTCGAGATGCCGTCCGAGCGCTCGCGCGTCGCCGAGACGACCGAGACCCTGCCCGAGGAGGGCGAGAGGATTTTCGTCATCGGCAACCCCTTGCGACTCGAAGGCTCGGTCTCGGACGGGATAGTCTCGGCCGTGCGCGAGGTGCCAAGCCTCGGCCGCATTGTGCAGATAACCGCGCCCATCTCGCACGGCAACTCCGGCAGCCCCGTCTTTAACATGAAGGGGCAGGTCGTCGGCGTGGTCACTATCCGCGTGATGAACGGGCAGAACATAAACCTCGCGATGGGCGCGCAGCGCTTCACGGAGCTTCGCGGCGGCGAGGGCGGCCGCTCGCTCGGCTTCGCGGAGCTGGCCGCGCTCAAGGGCGCGCAGAAGGCCGAGGGGGTCTCGGACTGGTGGTACAGGAACGGCCTGAACTCGCTCTGGCTCGGCAACTACGACAGCGCGCTCGGCTACTTCGAGACGGCCGTCAACAAGAACCCGCAGCGGGCCGAGGCGTGGATTCAGGTCGGCTTCTGCAAGGTCAAACAGGGCAAGAACCAGGACGCCATACGCGCCTTCCAGCAGGCCCTGAAGCTCAAGCCCAACTCCTACGAGGCGCTCAACAAGCTCGGCGACGCCTACTACTACGCGGGCAACTACCACAAGGCGCTCGACGCCTACAAGCAGGCCGTCGCCGTCCGCCCCGACGCGGCCGAGGGCTACTATAACCTTGCGCTCGCCTACGTCGAGGTCGGCGACCGCGCCTCGGCAAACGCGCAGGCGCGCACGCTCAGCCGGCTAGACCCCGAGCTGTACAAGCGCCTCGCCGCCGAGATAGAGCGCTGACCGGGGCGCCCGAGCCTTACACACTCACCGCGGGCTGGAGACCTGATAAACAAGATGACCCCTTACGACTCGATTACCAACCCCCCAAACTATGACGCGATAGAGGCCGAGCGCCTTGAGCAGCGCTGCAAGTCGGGCGCGTACTGGTTCTACTGGATAGCGGCCCTCTCATTCATAACCTCGCTCGTCTCGCTCTCGGGCAGCCAGTGGGGCTTCATCGTGAGCCTCGGCGTCACGCAGTTCGTGGACGCGCTCGCGCGCGCCTTCTCCGAGCAGGCGGGCACGGCCGTCACCGTAATCGCGCTACTGTTTGACGCCACGGCGGCCGCGGCCTTCGCGCTCATAGGCTACTTCGCGTCGAAGAAGCTCGAGTGGGTCTTCGTCCTCGGCATGGTGCTCTACGGGCTGGACGGGCTCATATTCCTCATCGCGGGCGATTGGCTCGGGATAGCCTTCCACGCCTTCGCGCTCTACGGCATCTTCAGCGGCTACCGCGCCTGCACGCGCCTCAACGCCATGCAGCGCGAGCAGGCGCCCCCGCCCGTCGCCCCGTCCGCGGTGTAAAAATCTTGGGGGATAAAAAAGAGGGGAAGGGAGATCGAGCGTCTCCCCTCCCCTCTTTTCCTTTTCCGGCTCTCGCTACTCGCCCGCCTGCTGCGTGAAGACGCTCTTGTTGATGCTCTGCGGGTTGCCGAGGACGACGAAGCGCAGGTTGCGCATGTACGTGCGGGCGACCCTCTGCACGTCCTCGGGCGTGACGGCGCGCAGCCGCTCGATGAAGACGGCGGAGTTGCGCCAGCCGCCGCCCATCAGCTCGTAGCTCGCCAGCTCGCCGGCCTGCGCGGCGTTCGTCTCCTGGCTCAGGTAGTAGCGCGTCAGAAACTGCTGCGCCGTCGCCTTCAGCTCTTCCTGGCCGATGGGCTGCTTCTGTAGGCGCGCTATCTCGTCGAGCATGACGCGCACGGCCTGGTTGGCGTCCGTCGAGGTGACGTAGATGCCGCCGATGTTGGCGGCCTGGTTGTTGAGGAAGGCGTCGGGCGCGTAGGAGAGGTTGCGGCGGACGCGAACCTCTATGAAGACGCGGTTCTGGAGTATGGCCGAGGCGACGCGCATCGGGTAGATGTCGTCCGACGTGGGGCTCGGCGCCGCGAAGACGCCCTGCACGTAGTTGGTCGGCAGCGCGCGCTCCGTTATCTCGACCAGCGGCGCCGTGAACGAGAGCTGCGGCGTCGGCGTCGCGCGGTAGTCGCCGCGCGGGAGCTTGCCGAACGTCGCCTCGACCTTCTGACGGAACTTCTGCGCGTCTATATCGCCGACGACGACGAGGAGCATCCGGGAGGTCTGCATCATCTGCTGGTGGAAGCGGCGCACGTCCTCGATGGTCAGGCGGCCGACCGACTCGACCGTGCCGCGCGGGTCGTTCAAATAAGGGTGGCCCGCGTAGGCGACGCGCGCCTGAAGGAGTTGCAGGTACGAGTCGGGCGTGTCCGTGTTGTTGTTCAGGCCCAGGAGCACGCGGTTCTTGACGCGCGCGAAGTCCTCGGGCGTGAAGCTGGGGCGCAAGGCGGCGTCGGCGAAGATTTCCCAGGAGCGGTCGAAGTGGTGGCGCGTGCTGCCGAGCGTCAGGGCCGAGTAGTCGTAGTTGATGCCGTAGCTGAGGCTCGTCCCCGTGCGCGAAAGCTCCCGCCGCATCAGCTCGCGCGGGAAGTTTGCGCTGGCCTCGGTCGCCACGTCGAGCATGAGGGCCTCGACGCCCGCGTTCTCGGCCGTCACGTTGCGCGAGCCGCCGCGCAGGAACAGGCCCGCGACGACCGTCTGGCTGCCCTCCCTGCGCTTGAGGAGCACCTTGAGGCCGCCCGCCTCGAACTCCGTGACGAGCTTTGCGTTCTCGGAGATGTCGCCCGAGGCCCTCTGCGCGGCAGGCGTCGCCGCAGGGGCGGGCTGCGACTGCTGACGCGCGGGGGCCGCCGTTGCGGAGAGCGCGAGCACGACCGAGAGGCAGAGCCCAGCGGCCCGCGCGAAAACATCCTGACGTTCTTTCAGCACGATTCTCATCATCCCTTCACCTGCCCGCCGCCCTGGCCTTCGCCGACGCGCCCTCGCCTACAAGGTCGTCCGCCGTCAGGCCCGACTGCCGCGCGGCCTCCTCCGACATGAGCGCCATGCCGACGTGCGGCTTGCCCTGTATGTAGGTCTTGACGTAGCGGCTGATGTCGGCGCGCGAGGTGGCGCGCAGGCGCTTCAGGTAGCCGCGGAAATATTCCAGCCCCGTCGAAGACCACCAGAAGCTTATCGTGTGCGCGTACTCGGAGAGCTTCTCGCGCGAGTAGAGGTCGTCGGCTTCGAGCAGCGCCTTCGCGCTCTCGAGCTCCTCATCCGTGTAGTAGTCGGGGTCGGCGAAGTGCGCGATCTCGTTGTAGATGGCGCGCACGGCGGCGCGCGCCTGCTCAGGGCTGGTCTGCGCGCTGACCTGTATGGGGCCGACGTTGCGCTGCGTGTAATAGCCTATGTTCGCCGCGGCGACGAGCCCCGAGTCCACGAGCGCGCGCTGAAAGCGCGAGTTGGGCTGGCGCAGTATGAAGGAGAACACGTCGGCCGCGTAGGTCGCGGCGTCGTCCTTACCTACCGAGGGGCCGTGCCAGCCGATGTTGATGATGACGTTGCCGACGGGCTTCGTGACGATGACGCCCTCGCTCCTGGGCAGGGGCGGGTGCTCGACGAGCGGGAACTCCTCGAAGGGGTTCTTCGGCCGGCGCGGCCACTCGCCGAAGAGCCGCCCGACCATCGCGAAGACCTCCTCCGGCTCGACGTCGCCCGTGACGACTATCGCCGAGTTGTTCGGCACGTAATAGCGGCTCTGTATGAGGCGCATCATCTCGGTCGTTGCGGCGCCGACGGTCTGCCGGTTGCCGCCGGGGTCTTTGCGGCTCGGGTACTTGTAGAAGAGGCGGTCGTTCATCTCGCTGAGGAACTCGCCGTAGGGGTTCGACTCGTGGCGGTCGAGCTCGCCTATAACGACCTCGCGCTCCTGGGCGAACTGCCGCTCGACGCTCTCGGAAATCTCCTCGAAGCGCTTCGGGTCTGAGGTGCGATGGTGCGCGTACCAGCGCTGGTCGAAGCCGGGGTAGAGCGTCGCGTCGCGCATGAAGCGCATGGCGACGGGGAAGTTCGGCGTCGTGGTCGTGAAATAGTAGTTGACCAGCTCCTCTTTGGTCTCGCCGTTGTAGATGATGCCGAGCGAGTCAATGTTGCGTATGTACTCCTCGCGGTCGTGTATGGCGCGGTTCGACTTGAAGAACATGTGCTCGTAGAGGTGCGAGAGGCCGTTCAACTCCGGCGGCTCCGTGAACGAGCCGTTGCGCACGGCCAGCTCGACGGTGACGAGCGGCACCGAGTGGTCTTCGAGCACGATGACTTCGAGGCCGTTCGGGAGCACGCGGTTGACGAGCGGCGCGGGCTCCGCGAGCGGGGCCGCGGGCGAAGGGGCGGGCTTCGCCGCCTGTCTCTGCTGCTGCGGCGTGGCGCGCCCGCGCGCCTGCGCGGGAACTTCCGCGAGCGCGGCCGCCGCCGGCCATGACGCCACCAGCGAGAGCGCCGCGGCGAAGACGAGAAGATTGCGTTTCAGCACAGTTCCCTTCCCTGTAGCTCCAGAGGGGTTTTACACCGGGGGGACGATCAGCGAGAGGCACAACCAGCGGGTGCGAGACTTTCGCTCATGCCGACACCGGCCCGAATTTTGCTCCAAGCTTTGAGGGCGATGATACCACGCGGGGTTGCTCTCGGGAAAAAGTGGGGGCCGAAAGGCGGAGAGGGCGGGGCCGCTGAGTGGCGCCCGCCCTCGTCTGCCTTTATGACTTTAGCTCTCGGGTCAGTTGAACGCGCGCTGGCGCAGCGCGTGGCGGAAGAGCTTGGCCTGCTCGCCCTGCGTGTTGGGCGACCAGGTGGCGCGCAGGGCGCTGGAGCCGTCGGCGTCCGGCGCGACGTGGAGGCTATAGACGGAGCGCGTGCGCGGCGCGTAAACGACGTAGCGGCGCCCGTCGCCGGCTTCGTCACCGGGCGTGCGGCCCGTGCAGAGCACCTCCTCGTAGCCGTCGCCGTCGAGGTCAACGGCCTCGGCGGCCCAGTCTGCGCCGCGGAAGCCCTCAACGTCTAAGGGCGCGCGCTCGGTCACCGCGAAGCGGCCGCCTGAGCCCCTTCGCTCGATGATGAAGAGGCTGGTCATGCCGTCAACGGGGTCGTCGCCGAGCGCGGCTATCGCCTGCCCCTCGCGCGCGCGCACGAGCCGCACGTCGGCCAGCGAGGCGCGCGTGAGCGACTCGGCCACCCCGCGGGCGCGCTCGGGCGTGAGCGGGGTGGGCCGCCGCGTGAGGGCGCGCGGCGAAAGACGCGCGGCGGCGCCGACGGCCTCGGGGACGAGCCCCGCGGTGTAGGGCTCGCGCGCGCTCGCGCGCCCCGAGCCGACGGCCCACATGAGAAGCACGGTGAAGAGCATCGCGACGATGACGAAGGCGGTCGCGACGCGCGTGAAGGCGAAGCGCCCGCCGTTGATGACGCCGATGGTCGAAGCGAAAGGCTCGACGGCCTCGCCGCGCGCGGCCGAGGGCGCGGCGCGCACGACGGTTCGCTCGAGCTCCTGCCTCGCCGCCGCCGCGCTCGCCGGGCGGTGCGCCGGGTTCTTGGCGAGCAGCGCGTGGACCGCCGACGCGAGCGCGCGCGGGCAGTCGGGCCGGAGCGAGAGCAGGGGCGGCGGCGGCGCCGTCGCCTGCTTGACGAGCACGGCCGCCGAGAGCGGGTCAACGAAGGGCGGGCGGCCGGCTAGCATCTCGTAGAGCAGCACGCCAACGCTGTAGAGGTCTGAGGCCGGGCCGACCTTATGGCCGAGACACTGCTCGGGCGACATGTAGCGCGGCGTGCCGATGATGAGCCCCGACTCGGTCGTCGCGTGCGTGCGCGTGACCTCGGTCGAGTCCGCGAGGACTTTCGCGATGCCGAAGTCGAGCACGCAGACGCCGCGGTCGTTCAGCATTATGTTCGAGGGCTTGAGGTCGCGGTGGACGATGCCGAGCGCGTGGGCTTCGGAGAGCACGTCGCAGATTTCGGAGGCGACGCGCACGGCGCGCTCGGGCTCGAAGCTGCCCTCGCGGGCGAGCGCCTCGGCGAGGGTGGCGCCCTCGACGTGCTCCATGACGATGAAGGGGCGGCCGTCGGCGAGGTGGCCGGCGTCGAATATCATCGCGGCGCGCTGGTGGCGCAGCCGCGCCATCGTGCGGGCCTCGCGCATGAAGCGCTCGGCGACCTCGGAGAGCGCGGCGAACTCCTGCTTGAGTATCTTGATTGCGACGGGGCGTTCCAGACCGAGGTGGGAGGCGCGGTAAACCGTGCCCATGCCGCCCCTTCCGATCTCCCGCTCGACGCGGAATCGTCCGGCGATTATCTGGGGGGTGTCCATCTGTTGACCCTCTGTTCGGGAAAGGGTCGCTCCGACGGCGCGGCAGCCGTCTAGTCCTTCAGCGGGGCGGCAGAAGAGAAAAGGGGGCGCGGCCGAACGGCACGAGTGAAACGGGCTTTCGACTGTTCGCTTTGGGGAGCCTGTTCCGAGCCCTGCCTCTCCGACGTGAGGCGCGGGCAGCCGAGAGTTTAGCATTTTTCCGCCGCAGCGCAACGCTAAATTA
>DASPKR010000442.1:0-2522 GCA_035627975.1 Pyrinomonadaceae bacterium
TCGCAGCTCAGGATGAGCGGCACAACGTTCGGCTCCATTGCCATTACCCTTCCCCAATTCTCCCCGTACTTTTGGCTCAAAATCGCATTCATCTGCGCACTGGCCTGCGTGACGTACGCCGGGAAGTCGGAGATTGACTTATGCTCTTTGTGTGTGATTCTGGCTCGGCTCGTCAGTACGTTTGAAAGCCCCGCGCAGCGAACTCTATAGCCGTAGTCGTAGTCCACGCCCCAGCCGTGAGTCAGGCTCAAGTCCCAAAAACCTACGGTCTCAAGTGTAGAGGCTTTAATAAGCGTCGCCGTCGGCTCAAGGTAAGGCACGGCATGAGCCTCGGACTCGGCGTGCTCCATGAATTTGTGCGGTGAATTGTGTTGCGGGGCGATCTGTCCATAAAGAGGCGAGGAAAAGAGCACATCAACGAGATTGAGGAGCACATCGTTGCCGTGCTCGAAGCCTACGTCGGAGTTTAGAAACCAGTAAGCGTCGAAAGAGTGCTCGCTCGAGGCAATAAGGTAGCCCTCGTGCATGCCGCGTGTGAAGCCGAGGTTCTCCGGCAGCCTGTGTGTCGCAGAGTTGCACGGCCGCGTAGAGCCGTTATCAACAACATAGATCTTCTTATTGTCGTAACGAAGGTCATGTTCCAGATAGTGCGCAAGCGCGTCTGTCAGTTCAGTCGTATTGAAGTTCAAAACGATGATCGCGACACTCGGCAGGCTATCCGGATTTGTATTCTCGCTCATATCGAAGCCTCTGGCGTTATCGGACGCGCAGCCGTTTTGGTTAATAAGACTTCCTGAAGAGGTTGCTCAGGGAGCATAGACATAAACCTTCCATTTCATAGCCGTCGCGAGCGGGTGGTTTCGGAAGGCATTTTCTACGACCCGGTGCAGCGCGTCCTGACGCCAGCCGGCCGCGACGAACTTCTCGTGCCACCAGGAGCGGGGGCGAATCTGGATGTGGGACAAGTCTCTGTCGCCCGAAAGGATTGAGCGTTCTTCCCCCTCGCTCTCGAAAGACGTGATGGTAGCGACTAAGGCTTGGCGCGCCCACGCACGGGAGCGCGAAAGAAAGGAGTCGAGCTGGGCCTCGGTGAGGCTCTCGAAAATTGAGAAGGCGAGCAGAACGTCGAAGGGCCGCTCGAAGTTGAAATCGTCCACGCCCGCGAGCCGAAGGTATGGCTTCACGCACTCGTTAGCATTTTCGATTGCCCAGCGGCTGTGGTCAAAACCCAGACAGTCTTTGCCCTGCTCTCGGAGGGCCTGCACGAGGAAGCCCTTCGCGCAGCCCACGTCGAGGTAGGATTCCGATTCCGTCAGGATGCCGGTTAAATATGAGGCCGTTCGGCGGAACAGCCCCGAGAAAAGTCGCCAGTTGTAGCCGCGATCCCAGTTGCTTTTCGAGCCGTCCTCGAAGTAGCCCTCGTCGTACCAACTCCCTGGGATAGGAGGCACGGGCTTTAGCACGGCGCCGTACCCCTCCCCCCCGAGGCGCTTCCATTTCTGACCGTCGGTCTGCCTCAGAAGTGAGAGCAGTTGCCCGCGGGCGAGTCGGCCGACGGCCTCCTGAGAGTAATCATTGCGTATCCGTTCGGCCGCCGCGGCGGCGCGCTCTCGAACTGACTGGCGGTCGGTGTAGGCGCGCCGCATCAGCTCTGCCGCGTGACTGATGTCGGGCTCCGCCCAGCGCATGCCCGAGTGGTAATAAAGGTATTGCTGCCTGACGGGGGACGGCTCACATCGTACGAGGAGGTTCTCGCCAGGCCTCAAGTATTCGAGGGGGCCGGAATAGTTTGTGGCGACGACCGGCGTGCCTCTCGCGGCGGCCTCGAAGAGCGGATAACACCAGCCCTCCCCGCGGTGGAGCGAGACGTAGCAGTCGCCGCGCGCGTGAAGGGATTCAATGCTTTCGTCGGGCCAAGCCTCGCAGCGCAGCTCGACGCGAGCCCGCGAGCCGGTCGCGCGGCGCGCCTGTTCCAAGTCGTGGGCGGCGGCGCGCGCCGCGCCGGGGCCGGCCTTGATGAAGAGCACAACGTCCTGCTCGTCGGCGAAGGCGCGCATGTAGGCTTCGAGCATCGCTTGCGGGCTTTTGCGCTCCTGCCACTCGAAGATGCTGTAGAAGACAAAATCGCCGGGAGAAATTCCTTGAAGGGCTTCGGCGCCGCGCGCCGCGCAGTCCGGTCCGGCCGGCGGCATCAGCGCGTGCGGGAGTTTGAAGACGGGGCTGCCGAGGGCCTCGCCGAAGACCGTGACGTTGTACTGGCACGGCAGCCAGACGCTTATGCAGCGCTCGAGCGCGGGGCGCCACTGCGCCGGCATCGAATCGGTCTCCCAGACCGTCATGCCGATCACGTTCCTGAGGCCCGAGGCCATCCGCGCCCACTGGGGCGGGATGCCGTGGAAGAGGTGGAAGTCCACGTCGGCGGGCGGGCGGCCCGAGAGCGACTCGACCAGCGGGTCTCGAACCTCGCGCGAATGGGGCTTCAGGTTCACGACCGTGACGCGGACGCCGGCCTTGTGGAGCGC
>DASPKR010000443.1:0-2096 GCA_035627975.1 Pyrinomonadaceae bacterium
GCGGGCGGCCGAGGAGGAGCGCCTCGCGCTCGCGCAGGTGGCGGAAGACTTCCAGCGCCTTCAGGTCGTCAACAACAGGATGATGGCCGGGGCGTTCAAGTCGCACGAGCCGGACTACGCTGCGGTGGCCGAGGCGACCGCCGAGATAAGGAGGCGCGCCGACCGCATTAAGGTAAACCTCGCGCTGCCTGCGCCGGACGAGAAGGAGAAGGAGGAGGCGCGCAAGCGGCCCGAGCCGAAGAGGGCCGAGGACGCCGCGCAGTTGAAAGCGGCGCTGCTCACGCTCGACCGCGCGGTGATGAGCTTCGTCTCAAGCCCGCTCTTTAAGAACCCCTCGGTCGTCGAGGTCACGCAGGCCGTTAAGGCGAGGCAAGACCTCGACTCCGTCATCGAGCTCAGCCGCCTTATCGGCAAGGACGCCGAGCGGCTGGGCAAGGCCGCGGCCAAGGCTCGCTGAGCAGACGGCCCGGAAGGGAGCATAAAAGAAGCGGGGCCGGCCTCTCATCAAGAGGCCGGCCCCGCTTTCGTTACAGCGGGCGCGCGCTTTTAGAAGACGTAGCGCAGGGCGAACTGCATGACTCGCCCGGCGCGCGGCTCGTTGAGCGGCGTCTGCGTGGCCGTGTACTTGCCGAAGTCGCGCGGCACGTCGGGGAGGACGTCCGGCGTTTCCGGGTCGAAGTCGTCGTCGAAGGGCATGAACGGGTCGGGCGGCAGGCCGAAGCCCAGCAGGCTCGCGCTCGCGAACCTCTGCGTGTTAGTCACGTTAAAGACCTCCCAGCGGAACTGGAGGTTGTGGCCCTCCCAGGGCATGCGGAAGTTCTTCGTCAGGCCGAGGTCGAGCGAGATGTAGGGGTCGCCGCGCAGTATGTTGCGGTCGCCCACCTCGCCGGCCCGCGGCTCGCGGAAGCAGCGGAAGACGGCGTCGCGGTTGCTGAAGAGGTTGGGCGAGCCGTCGGGGCCGTTGCGGGTGACGGACGCGTTGGCCGCGCAGACGCGAACCATGTTCGACTGCACGTTCCAGTTCGTCGCCCAGCGATCGGCCTGGAAGGGCTCGCCGGTGGGCAGCCCCGAGTTCCAGCGGAATATGCCGGTGAGCTGCCAGCCGCCGATCGCGGCGTCGAGCGCCCGCGGCATGTCGTGGCCGATCCAGCGGTTGCGCCCCAGGGGGAGCGCGACCAGCCAGTTGGCGTTGATGACGTGGCGCACGTCGAAGTCGGAGTTCGAGTAGTTCTGGTCGGGGTCGAGCGCGTTGACGATGAAGGCCGACGCGTAGGCGCCCGACGCTTGCAGTCCCGACGCGCTGTCGAGCGAGTGCGAGAGCGTGTAGTTGAAGTCGAACGCCACGTCGTTGCGGAAGCGGTGGCGCAGGGAGAACTGCCCCGAGTGGTAGTTAGACCGCGCTATCGTCGAGAAGGTCGAGAGCGCGGCGTACTGCGGGTGGAAGAAGGTGTTGTTGTGGCGGGCGAAGGGCTGGTCGTCCAGGAACGTCTGGATGAACGTGTAGTCGGTGATGTCGAAGCCGCCGACGTCCGGGCGCGCAATAAGCGTATAGACGGCCTGGGTGTTGGTCAGCCCCGGCACGCCGAAGAGCTCGAGCAGGAAGCCCGCGCCGGGGAAGAGGTTGTCGAAGTAGGGGAGGTTCGGCACGCTCTCGATGGGCGTCAGCGAGTAGCGGTGGTCAATGAGGCGGTTGATCGCCTCGTACCACGTCATCCCCGACTGCGGGTCGCGGATGTTGTTGAGGTGCATGATGTCGCGCGCGGCGAGGAGGTTGCGCGCCATGCGCCCGACGTAGGAGGTCTCGAACGAGAGCCCCTTGCCCAGCTCGCGCCCGTAGGAGACGTTGAAGCTGTAGTTGTGGGGCGTCGTCAGCGTGTCGTCGAGCGATTGCTCGATGCGCTGCGCCTCGTCCGAGGGGAGCGTGAGCGGGAACGTGAGCCGCGGCGTGATAGTGCCGGGCGCGACCTCGAAGCCGCGCACGTTCGGGCTGAAGCCGGTGAAGAGCGGGGCCGGGTTCTGTCCGACGTCGAAGGTGTTCGGGCCGATGATCTGCTCGGAGGTGAAGCCGAGCGCCGAGTTGAGGTCGAAGTTGGCGG
>DASPKR010000444.1:0-4179 GCA_035627975.1 Pyrinomonadaceae bacterium
TCCGAGACGCTCACGAGCGCCCGGCGGATTCTCTTAAGCCCTTCGGGAGTTTGTTCTGCCATGATTTCTTCCGCGGGTGAAAAGGATGAAAAAGCGGCTGGTGGATTTTAACGCGACGCGCGCCAGCCGTCACCCGCCGCCCCTCTGCTCGTAAGCGTCGCGGAGTTGGCGCACGCGCAGCTTCCGCCGTTTGTCTGAGAGCCTGACTTCTACGCGGTGCCTGCCGGCCTTACGCGGGGCGGCGCTGGCGTGGTAGCCGACGACGTACTGGCCGGCGAGGTCTTCGGCGACGGCGCGGAAGATGGGGCGCAAGTCGTGCTCGGCGCGAGGGTCGAGCGAGGAGGCGGCGTCGCCGACGGTGAAGAACTGGCCGCCCGTCTTCTCGGCGAGGTCTTTGAAGCCCTTCGACGGGCGGCGCGCAACGAGTTTGCCGTCGCGGGGCGCGAATAGTGGGACGTGTATGACGTAGAAGGAGACGCCGGCCTCGCGCGCCTCGTTGATTGCCACGGCCGCACCCGTTTCGCTCGCGGTGTCGAGGCCGTCGCTGATGAGCACGACGATGCGGCGCTCGGCCGGGTCGGCCCCGCTCAGAGCGAAGCCGCGGACGGCGGCGAGGGCTGCGTCGAAGATGGCTGTGCGGCTGTCGGGGCGCGAGTCAATCTGGAAGGCTCGGCGCGCGGCGCGGAGGTCGTTCGTGAACGTGAGCCTCAACTCCGGGCGCTCGCGGAACTGCATGACGGCCACGCGCGAGTGCTCGCCGAAGCGGGAGAAGAGGGCGAGCGCCGTCTCACGCTGCTGCGTGATGATGTCGCGCGTGCTGCCCGAGGCGTCGAGCAGGAAGAGCAGTGCAACGCGCTCGGCGCCGGCCGCGAAGTATGTGGCCTCGACGCGCCGGCCCTCATCAAACACCTCGAAGTCCTCGCGGGCGAGGCCGGCCACGCGGCGGCCCGCTTTATCCGTGACGAAGAGCGGCACGGCGACGAGGTCTGCGTTCACGCGCACGACCTCTTCATCGGGGGACTGCGCAGCCTCGCCCTGAGCGCGGACGGCCGAAGGCGCCGTTAAGCAGATTAGTGCCAGCGTTACTAGGGTTGACGAGAAAGCGGGAGCGCGGGGCGGCCGGAAGGCGAGCCGCGGGAGCGCGGGGCGCGGGTGTGGCATGCCGCCGGGCTAGAACAGGAAGCGCCCGAAGAGGAGAATGCTCAGGATAACGGCAAGCGTGATGATGATGATTTTGATAAGGCTCACAGCCGGTTCCTCACGTCGAAAGCTCGTTCGACTCTTTGCAAGAGCGGCATTTTACGGGCGCCCGGAGCGGCGTGTCAACGTTTTGAAGGTCGCTCGGGGCCGGCCCTGGTTTTCGCGATTCTGCACCGAAATACGAGGAATCGTCCCGCCTGGTTCCGAAACGGGCGGGACGTGCGCTTGCGTTTTTGCCCCGGCAGGATTGGTGCTAATATCTGCCCAAATTTCTTACGCCCTAGAGTTTTGAGGGACTTTGAGCGATAGCCGGAAGAATATTGGCTGGGCCGCGACGGGGCGGCGGGCGGCGACGGCCACGCTGCTGCTCGCCCTCCTGGCGCACGCCTTCTTCGTCAGCACGACGCACCTGCACCGTGCTCAGAGGGGCGGCGCCGGCGCGGCGCCCGTCTCGGCGAGCGTCGGCCGCGACGAGCGCGCGGGAGGGTTGCCGACGGCCGGCGCGCACGCGCAGTGCCTGCTCTGCCGCTTGCAACGCAACCTCGCGCTCGGCCTTCGCCACTCGGCCCCTTCGCTCAACCCCCCCGGCCCCGGGCCGGCCCACGTCGAATTTCGCCAGGAGCCCTTCGTCAGCTTAACGCACCTCTCGCTCGCTAAGGGCCGCGCGCCGCCCGCCGCATAAGTCAAACACCCCGGAGGCATCCGAAGGCCCTCGACGCAAGCCTTTTGCCCTTCCCTTGAAAGGGCGGAAGGCCCGCGCGCCGGGGCCGCGGGGCTTTGCTAAATCCACAAGCATTCATAAGGAGTTCTCATGCGGCAGCGGATTCATCTCACGGCGTCACTTCTCTCAGTCCTCGTTTTACTCTCACCGGCGGGCGGGCGCGCGCAGACGGCGGCAGCGGCCGGGAAAGTCTCCGGCTCAATTACGCTAGCCGACGGCGGCACGCCGCTGCATAACGTCATCGTCACCATCGTACAGCTCAAGCGCTCAGTTGAGACGGACGAGGCGGGCGGCTACGTCTTCGAGCAGGTGCCGCCCGGCACCTACACGATCCTCGCGCACATGGAAGGCTTCCCCGACGCGACGGGGCAGGTGAAAGTCACGGCCGGCGCGGGCGCCGAGCTCGACTTCGTGCTGAGGCTGACTGGCCTTAAGGAAGAAGTGACCGTGACGGCGACGGGGCAGGAGCAGGCGCGCTTCGAGGCGTTCCAAGCCGTCACGACGCTCGACTCGATAAGGATAAGCGAGGAGAGCCACCCTTCGCTCGGCGAAGTCTTAGACAAGGAGCCGGGCGTTGCGAAGCGCAGCTTCGGCCCCGGCAGCTCGCGCCCCGTCATACGCGGCTTCGACGGCGACCGCGTGCTCGTCACCCAGGACGGAGTGCGCTCCGGCTCGCTCGGCTCGCAGTCGGGCGACCACGGCGAGCCGATTGACGTGCTCTCGCTCGAGCGCATCGAGGTAGTCAAAGGCCCCGCGACTCTGCTCTACGGCAGCAGCGCCATCGGCGGCGTCGTCAACGCCGTGACGGGCCACGACTACGCGCACGAGGGCTGGCGCGGCTACTTCACCGGGATAAGCGGGACGGCGAACAGCCAGGGCGGCGCGAGCGGCGGGCTCGAGTACGGCACGGGCAAGTGGATGTTCTGGGGCAACGGAAGCGCACAGCGCACGGGCGATTACGACACTCCTCTCGGCCGCATACCGAACTCCGAGACTCGGAACCTTTACGGCCTCGGCGGCTTCGGCTGGTACGGCGGCAAGAGTTTCCTGAGCGCAAGCTACAGCTACGACACGCGCCGCTTCGGCGTCCCCTTCGCCGGGCGCTTCGAGGGCGGGGAAGGGGATGAAGCCACCGCCGCTTCGGCCTTTACAGGCGCGCTGTTCGCCCCGGCTGCGCAGGAGGAAGAGGAGGCGCAGATTGACCTGAAGATGCGCCGCCACGACTTTCAAATCAACGGCGGCTTCCGCGACCTCGGCTCCTTCCTCGACTCGTTCCGCATGACGGTTGACTACACCGACTACCAGCACAAGGAGCTTGAGGGCGAAGAGGTCGGCACCGTCTTCAACAACAAGCAGCTCCTCTTCCGCGGCGTCTTCGGCCAGCGAAAGACGGGCCGCCTGACGGGCAGCTTCGGCTTCTCGGGCTTCCGCCGCGACTACGAGACCGTCGGCGCCGAGGTGCTTGCGCCGCCCGTCTTGCAGAACAACTTTTCCGTCTTCGGCCTCGAAACGCTTGACTTCGAGCGCGTCTCCTTCCAGTTCGGCGGGCGGTTCGAGCACAACGGCTACGACGCCGAAGGCTTACGGGATCGCTCCTTCGACGGCTTCTCCGGCGCGGCCGGCGTCCGCTTCAACCTCTGGCGGGGCGGCGCCTTCGTCTTCAACTACACGCACTCGCGCCGCGCGCCCGCCCTCGAAGAACTTTACAACTTCGGCCCGCACGTCGGGAACCTCACCTTCGAGATAGGCAACCCCGACCTTGTGATGGAGCGCAACGACGGCTTCGACTTCTCGCTCCGACATCAGTCGCCGCGCGTGCGCGCCGAGGCGAACTTTTACTACTACGACCTCAAGAACTTCGTCTTCCTCGCCCCCGTTGACGAGGACGGCGACGGCACGGTTGACACGGAAGAGGGCCTCACGGTCGCGCGCTACCTTCAGGGCAACAGCCGCTACGCGGGGACGGAAGTTGACCTGGAATTCGCGCTCCACAGGGCGCTCTGGCTCAACCTCGGGCTCGACGCCGTGAACGCGCAGCTTGATGACGGGACACCGCTGCCGCGCATACCGCCTCTGCGTGGGCGCGTCGGGCTCGACTGGCGTTACCGCGGCCTGAGCCTACGGCCCGAGGCCGTCATGGTCAGCGACCAGGAAGAGCTTTTCCCGACCGAGACGCGCACGGCCGGCTACACCGTCTTCAACCTCGTCGGCTCTTACACGCTCGCGCGCCCGCATTACGCGCAAATCTTCTCCGTCAA
>DASPKR010000445.1:0-4948 GCA_035627975.1 Pyrinomonadaceae bacterium
CTCGTCTATAACGCCGCGCAGCGCTTCGAGGAGGCGGCCGAATCCTTCCGGCTCGTGCTGCGCTCGCAGCCGAAGATAGCCGAAGTCCACGAGAACCTGGCCGAGGCTCTGTACGGGCTTCGCAAGTACGAGGAGGCGGCCGATGCGGCCGGGCGCGCAATCGCCCTTCGGCCCGCAGAGGCCGGCGCGTACTACATCGCCGGGATGGCGCACGCCTCGCTCGGCCGGCGCGAGCAGGCGCTCGCCAGCCTCGAGAAGCTCAGGGAACTGAAGGCCGACAAGCTCGCCGCGGCGCTCCAGAACTTCGTGGAGAAGAAGAAGTAAAGGCGCGAAGGCTTAGGCCGGCCGCGCGAGGGCCGGCGGCGGAAAGGTAAAGAGGGGGCGTGGCACGCGTGCCACGCCCCCTCTCGTCGTCTGTGGGCTCAAGTTTGTGGCAGGAGGCGTGGCGCCGGAAGGCTTCCGGCGCCGCGCCCTCGCCCTTACTTGAACTTGAAGTACGCCTTGTGAACGCTGCCGTCGTTCAGCTTCAGGTTGAACTGGCGGCAAGCCCCTACCCACGAGCTTTCCGTCTTCCATACGTACTTGTACTGGTCGGAAAGCGCGTCGTAAGTGAGCCCGCTGCTGCCGGCCGTAAGCGTGTAAACCTCGCTCACGTCGTTAATCGCGGGGTTGCCCGGGCAGGCGATTGCGGCGGAAGTCGGGGAGTCTGCCGCAAGGATGTCCGGGCCCTTGTTGCCGCTCAGGCTGAACTTCATAGGCACGGACTGGCCGGCCTTCACCAGGTTGAACACCGAGCCGTTCTCCACGGGCGAGAAGAAGCCGGTGAAGTTGTAGAGCACGGTCACCGTGAAGGTGGCCGTGGCAGGGTTGTTGTGCACGTCGGTGGCCGTGATAGTCACCACGGTCGGGCCGACGGAGAAGACCGAGCCCGAGGCGTGGCTATAGCCGATGCTGACCGTGCCGGGGCAGTTGTCCGTGGCCGTCGCCGCTACGGGGTAGGTCACGGGCATGCTCGTCGCCGTCGAGTTAAGCGGCAGGTAGACCGTTATGTCGGGCGGCGGCGTGATGACGGGCGGCGTGTTGTCCACCACCGTCACCTTCTGCGTGGCCGACGCCTTGTTGCCGCGCGCGTCCGTCGCCGTGTAGGTGACGGTCGTCTCGCCGAGCGGGAAGAAGCTGCCGGCGGGGACGCCACTGCGCGCGACCTGCACGCCGGGGCAGTTGTCGTTTGCGGTCGCCGTGCCGAGCGCCGCGTCGAGGTTGGCGACCGTGAGGCCGCACGAGGTGGCGCCGGCGCCCGTGTAAAGCGTCACGTCGGCCGGGGCCGCTATGGTCGGCGGCGTGTCGTCCACCACCGTCACCTTCTGCACGTCGGTCGCCGTATAGCCGGAGGCGTCCGTCGCCGTGTAGGTGACGTAGGTGTCGCCGACGGGGAAGAAGTTCCCCGCGGGGACGCCGCTGCGCGAGACGGTGACGCCGGGGCAGTTGTCCGTGGCCGTCGCCGAGCCGAGCGCGGAGTCGCTTACCACGACGCCGCACGAGGCGGCGCCCGCGCCCGTGTTGACGACGATGTCGTCGGGCGCGTTGACGGTCGGCGGCGTGACCGACCGCTCCTTGACCACCACGCGCTGCGTGCCGGTCGTGCTGTTGCCCGCCGAGTCGGTCGCCGTGTAGGTGATGACGGTGGTGCCGACGGGGAAGATGAAGGTCGGTATCTGCCTGTTGAGGAAGGTGCGCGTCGGGATGCCCGTGCGCGTGATCCTCACGCGGGTGCCGCAGGCGCCGGTGGCGGTCGCCACACCGAGTTCGTCGTCAACGAGCGCCGTGCAGGAGTTGGTGAGCACCTCCACGTCCGGCGGCACGTTGAGCACCGGCGGCGCGTTACCGGCCGAGGCCTTGACGGTTATCGTCTGCGTGCAGGACGTGACGCGGCCGGCGGCGTCGGTCGCCGTCCACGTTATTTCCGTATCGTTGGCCGGGAAGGGGGAGGTGAGCGGCAGCCGGTCGCTGCGCACGGCCACGACCTCCACGTTGTTGCCGGTCGTAACGGGCGTGCCTATCTGCGCGGCCGAGAGCGTCAT
This sequence comes from Pyrinomonadaceae bacterium, assembly GCA_035627975.1. Classification (GTDB taxonomy): domain Bacteria; phylum Acidobacteriota; class Blastocatellia; order Pyrinomonadales; family Pyrinomonadaceae; genus QHXN01. The sequence goes on from DASPKR010000445.1 coordinate 2,082, forward strand.
CTCGCAGTGGCCCTCGGGCGCGTCGAAGGTCTTGTCCGCGGGGCAGGTGATGGTCGGGGCGTCGTTAGACGTGACGACCACGCGCTGCTGGCAGGTGGCGGAGCGGGTGTCGGGCGGGAAGAGGCCGGTCTGCGGGTCGGCGGCCTTGTCCCTCGCCGTCCATGTGATGGTCGTGGTGCCGACAGAGTACGGGTCGCTGAGCGAGCGCGTCAGGCCGTCGCTGCGGACGCCGACGACGGAAAGCACGGTGCCGGTCGTCGCGGGCGTGCCGACCTCGACGGACGCCTCTAGCTCGCCCGGGTCGGCCGTGGCCGACTTGTCGGGCGGGCAGGTGATGCCCGGCGCCGGCGCGTCAACGACGTTGATGGTGATGGTGCAGCCGCCGCCGCCCTGCTCGGACGAGAAGGTGACGAAGCTCTGCCCGGCGGGGAAGAAGCTGCCGGAGGTGTGGCTCGCGGTCAGGGCGCCGCAGTCGCCGAAGCCCTCGGCCGCGCCGAAGGTGACGAAGGCGCCGCGCACGCCGTTCTGCTCTGTGTCGGCCGTCACGGTGATGTCGTTCGGGCACTCCAGGGCGCAGGTCTCTTCCGTCACCTCGCCGGTGATGGCGGCGACGGCGGTCGAAGAGTTGTTGCCCTCGTGCAGTTCCTCGGTGTCGCTGTCGACATCGACGGTGTAGCTTATCTCGGTGCCGGTCGGCACGCCCGAGTTGACGTTATAGACGAAGGAGAACACGGCGATGTCGCCCGGCGCGAGGCTGGCGATGGTGCAGGGCATCTCGCCCGACAGCGCGCAGGTGAAGGCCGGGCCGGACTCCTGGCTCGACTCGTCGAACGTCGAGTCGTTCGGGGCCTGCCCCGTCAGCGAGACGTTCGTGGCCGCGTCCGGCCCCCTGTTGGCGACCGCCACCAGGTACCTGATGCTGCCGCCCGCCGCGAAGCTAGAGACGCGCCGGTCTATTAAGTTGACGACCGCGAGCTCGGCAGAGAGGTTCCCGGGGTCTCTCACGGAGAAGAATGAAGAAGTCCTGAGCGAGCCGTCCTCCTCCGACGCGAGGTAGAGCCCCCACTCCCCGCGCACGCTGACCGTGCGCGTCGCGGTGAGTGAAGTCTGGCTAATCGCGTCGGTCTGAACTATCCCGCCGTTGGGGCTTATCCAGTAGATGCGGCGCGGCCCGAGCAGGAGCCCCGAGACCTTCGCGCAAACCACGTCGCCGGCCTCGAAAGAGGTCTTCGGCGTCGTGCAGTCATCCTCATAGGCGGCGATGTCCTCCGGCCCGAACTGTACTGGGGCCGCGAGCAGCGCCGAGTGGCTTAGCGCCGCCACGCCGGCCGGCTTCGGTGCGGCCGCGGAGTTAAGGGCAGCGGGTGGTTGCGCCGCCGCGCCGCGCGCGGCGGCTTTCGAGGCAGAGGCGTTGGGGCCGCGGCCGGAGGCGACGGCCGCGAGCGCGAAGGCGGCTATCGCTACGAGGGCGAGCCACCTGCGGGTTTTCGGTCGGGATGACTTGGGTCGTTGCGCGAGGGGACGCGTCTTAGCGGGGTTGAGTGGGTTCATATGCGCTCCTTGTGATCGGGCCTTGTGTATTGTTTCGGGCTGGCTACAAGAGACGTGCTCGCCGTGGAAGATTTTTGGCCTAGGCGAGAACCAAGGGTTATGGGAAAAGCCAGGAAGCTTCTGCTCGGAAAGGCAGCCTATGGCTGTCAGAAACTAGCGGTTTTTTGCTTACGGAAGCTCGGGATACCGCCGTCGGTAACTTTTGCGTCGCCTCATATACCCTAAACACCGAAAATAATCAAGGCCCGCGCGTACAAAGCGGCCCCCTACCCTACAATTCCCGGCCGCGGGGCGCCCCCGCGCCGCTGCCCGGCCGGGGGCGGGTGGTGTAGAATTAAGTACGTAATCGTGCTCTTTATTTTTCAGGCGCAGGGGTGAACCCTCTTATGACGAAGGAAGCGACTGAGGCGAAGGCGGGCGTGCGGGTCGAGTCGGACTCGATGGGCGAGATAGAGGTGGCGGCCGACCGCTACTGGGGCGCGCAGACCGAGCGCTCGCTGCACCACTTCCACATAGGCGGCGACGTGATGCCGCGCGAGATGATAAGGGCGCTCGGGATACTCAAGAAGGCCGCCGCCCTCGTCAACGAAGACCTGGGGAAGCTCCCGGCCGACAAGGCGCGCTTAATCGAGCGCGCCGCCGACGAGGTCATCGAAGGCAGGCTCGACGAGCACTTCCCGCTTCGCGTCTGGCAGACGGGCTCCGGCACGCAGACCAACATGAACGCCAACGAGGTCATCTCGAACCGCGCAATCGAGTTGGCCGGCGGGGTGATGGGCAGCAAGAAGCCCGTCCACCCGAACGACGACGTGAACATGTCGCAGTCGTCTAACGACACCTTCCCGACCGCCATGCACATCGCCGCGGCCGAGCAGTGGAACGCGCTCATCCCGGAGGTCGAGCGCCTGCGCGACACGCTCGCCGCGAAGGCCCAGGAATACTGCGACGTGGTCAAGATAGGCCGCACGCACTTGCAGGACGCGACGCCCCTGACGGTCGGGCAGGAGATGTCGGGCTGGGCCGAGATGCTCACGCGCGACATAGAGCGCCTGCGCTCAGCGCTCCCCGGCCTCTACGACCTCGCAATCGGCGGCACCGCCGTCGGCACGGGCCTGAACGCGCACCCGGAGTTCGCCGAGCGCGCCGCGGCGAAGATAGCGGAATTGACTGGCCTGCCGTTCCGCTCGCACCCGAACAAGTTCGCCGCGCTCGCCGCGCACGACGAGATAGTGTTCGCCAGCGGCGCCCTAAAAACTTTGGCGGCGTCACTCATGAAGATAGCGAACGACGTGCGCTGGCTCGCTTCGGGGCCGAGG